>WJJI01000013.1 GCA_014729795.1 Candidatus Moraniibacteriota bacterium | reverse complement strand
GAATAACCTTTCTTCAATAGGATGGAGATTTCCAATCTATCCGATTTCTTGAAGTGCTTATATTTTTTACTCATTAAAATTTAGTTAAAAATTTATTAACTTTATTTTACATGAGTGGTGCACTTCAAAATTAAATTAACAATGATGAAGTTATTTCAAAGAATAAAAGAAAAGAACCAAGAAGCTGAAGCGATTATTCAAGAGTTAAGGCAGAATAATGTTGTTTTTAAAAGACGTTTAATATTTGTATGTTTTTTTATTGGCTTAGTATTATTATTAATTATGTTTATACCAAGTGATTCTTCGGTTGTGATGATTTTACAAAATTCTCCGATAATAAATGTTTTAGATTGGATAAGTATAAAAAATCCCCTGATGAATATTTTTTGTTTGTCATTTTTTGGATTTTTATTATTTTCCGCTATGTGGATAAGAAAAAAACACCGGCAAAAATTTAGTGCTTTAAAAAGGTTAAATTATTCAAGCTGGACTTTTAAACCAAAAGATATAAGAAAATTCGTTTTCATTTCGGTTTATTCCTTATTATTTATACTTATAATCAGATTTGGATTAGGTACGTTATATTGAACAAGTAGTCTAGATTAAATGAATGGTATTAAATGACTTTTTTAATACTACCTTTTCTGTTACAAACAAGAAAATAATTTATAGATTCTATGAACTTTAATGTTTTTCTTGTATGTTTTTTATTCAATCGAAGCAATTTAAAGGGATAAAAAGCATAATTTCACCGATAATAATCGCGACTCTAGTTGTTATTTTACCAGCAAAAAGTCCAATCATAAATGAAACTATGGCAAACAATATATTGCCAAGAAAATATATTTATTAAAATAATGATTCTCCTGTTACATTTTGATAAAAAGAATCATTAAGCAAAGCTTGGTTATTACCGCTATCTAGTGACGTACGGGTTCTTTTCAGAATAGCTCCAATAGCTAGGTATAGATAATTTCAAACGATGACAAGATGACGAAAAAAAACTAATATCTAAAAAACCTTAAATATGAAATAGGGGAGTGGTTTAAAAAGATTAAGGCCTTAACCTGTGTGAAACTTATTATGAACTTGCTTTAATTTTTTATTGGTTACATGAGTATAGACTTGAGTAGTATTGATACTAGCGTGACCTAGCATTTCCTGAACGCTTCTTATGTCGGCTCCGGCTGAGAGTAGGGTAGTGGCAAAAGAGTGTCTTAACGTGTGGGCTGAAACTGGTTTAGTGATACCAGCAATTTTTGCAGTTTTAGAAATCATAGTGCTTATGTAATTTCTGGATAATCTTTTATGATCATGATTATCGGTTATAATATTTTTTTGGTTTTGATTTTTTTTATAGTTAATAAATAGGGGAGAGTAATTATCTTTGCGTTGGTTTAAGTATTTATTTAAAACATAAATTGCATTATCTGTCAAGAAAGCAACCCTAACCTTACGGCCTTTACCGCGAACAGAAAATTCTTTGCTTTTAAAGTTAATATTTTGAACATTTAGCGAACAAAGCTCACTAATGCGTAAGCCGGTAGAGTAAAGCATTTCAATGATAGCTCGATTCCTTAAACCAATTTCATCATTATTGCAAGCTTGAACCAACTTTCTTATTTCATCCGGTGCTAAAAATTCAACTTGACGATCCTTTTTTTTAGCCAAATCGATTTTTAACGGATCAAGGGTTTGAATATCGTTTTTTATTAAATATTTTAAAAATGAACGTACCACAATTAAATAATAATTTTGAGTATCTAAATCAAAATCTTTTTTGGTAAGTTGATATCGATAATCATTAATTAAATCCAAATTAATTGCCTTACAATCTTTAATTTGATTATGATCCAGGAATTTCATAAAATGATTAAGATACCTTTGATATTGATCAAATGTTTTATTGGAATATTGTTTAGCAACTATTATCCACTGAAGAAATTTTTTAATCGCGGTTTTAGGATGCATTTTAGAAATATAAATTTTAAATTAATAATTATTATTAAATTCTAATTTTAAATGACTCTATAGTCAAAAAAATTTAAATAACCTCAATTTAAGCCAAATATGAAGTTAAATTAATTTTTAATTTAATTCCTATAAAGAGATGATAGAGATAAAGTTGTTTGATATTTTTGATTAAACTTAAAACATATTAAATAATTACTTTAGTTAACATAATGTAACTTATGTTAAATTAAATAATTTCTTATATTAGATTTTATATAATTTTTAATTTTCAAGTTTTTTATTAACTATCTTTTATTATTTATTGTTTTGATAATCTTTAATAGCTTTTTTTAAAGCATCAGCTGCTAGGTTGGAACAATGAAGTTTAGCCGGAGGCAGCCCGTCCAGTTCATTAGCGACGTCATCACGACTTATCTTAAGGGCTTGATCTAACGTCTTACCTCTAGCTAATTCAGTAATCATGCTGGAGGTGGCGATAGCGGAACCGCAGCCAAGTGTTTGAAATTTGATATCCTGAATATATTCTTGACTGTTTTTTTCTGAAATTTTAATATAGATTTTCATTAAATCGCCACAAACTGGATTGCCAACCTCGCCTACTCCATCAGGGTTTTTTAGGGTTCCTAAGTTTCTTGGGTTTGTAAAATGATCCATGACTTTGGCAGAGTAATTCATATAAATTTAAAATAATAATTATGGTAATATTTGGTTATATAACTCCAACTGCAAGCGAATACATAGATTTAACTCTTTTTGCATTCAGATTTTTGGTTAATTCCTTGAGAAATTTTTCTTAATCGATTAACGGCTTTGCTAATCTCTTGAACAGCGTAGTCTAAATCTGATTTTAGTAGAAATTTACCCAATGTGAAACGAATACTGCTGTGGGCTCGTAAATGGTTATTGTGTAGGGCAAGTTGAACATGAGATGCCTGCAGTGAATTAGAGGAACAAGCAGAGCCAGTAGAAACATAAATCCCCTTTTTGTCTAATAAAAGCAGTAAGCTTTCGCCTTCTACTCCGAGAAAACTAATATTAATGTTGTTGGGAGTTCTTTTTTTTAGGCTTCCATTGACTTTAATTCGTTTTAATTTTTGAGATATTTGATTTAAAAAATAATCTCGAAGCTTTGTTATTTTTTCTATGTTTTTATCACGGTTTTTTTCCGCAAGCTCGATAGCTTTACCCATTCCCACAATACCCGGAACATTAAGAGTGCCGGATCGTTTTCGAAATTCGTGTCCCCCGCCATGATTGATAGCGTGAATCAAAACGCCTTTTTTAATTACTAAAGCTCCAACCCCTTTGGGACCGTAAATTTTATGAGCATTGATGGTTAACAAGTCTAAACCATAAGCTGAACATTGGATGGAAAAGTAAGAGGGCGCTTGAGTGGCATCACTATGAAAATATATTGGCATAGGATTTTGATCTTGGCTTCTGGCTTTTTTTTGTTTTTTTATGATTTGAGCAATTTTCTTTAAAGGTTGTGCTGTCCCGATTTCGTTATTTATCATCATAATGGAAATTAAAACCGTATTTTTTTTCAATGCTTTGGCAAGTATATCTGGATTAATTAATCCTTTTTCATTTACAGGTAAATAGGTAATCTCAACATTCTTTGGGTATTTTTTTTTCAAATATGCGAATGAATCCAAAACGCAATGATGTTCAATATTAGAAGTAATAAAATGTAATTTTTTTAAAGAGTTAAATTTAGCATTCAGGGCTTGAAAGGTTCCTTTGATTGCTAAGTTATTACTTTCTGTTGCTCCACTTGTAAATATTACTTCTTTGTTCTGCATTCCGGTTGCATGAGCGATTGTTGCACGGCTTTTTTCTACCGCTTGGTTGGCTTTTCGACCAGGTGTATGCAACGACGAAGCATTACCATAATTTTGTTTTAGAAATGGCAGCATTGATTTTAAAACCTGTTTATCTATTGGAGTAGTGGCAGCGTAATCGAGATAAACATTTTTAGACATAATCTTTTACTTAAAGATAAGGATTTGTCTAAATTTAAGCACGCCTAAGGAATTTAAGCAAGCAAAGTGCAAAAAAACAAATTAATTTTCCGAAAAGAATGAAGGAAGTTATAATAATTTTCTTTATTTAGAAATATTTAGAAATTTTTAAACTCATTTATGCTAATTGATTAGCCTCTTAAATAATTTGACTAATTTGACGTCGCAAGAATAATCTAAAATTACCCATATCATTTATGCTTTTATGCTTCATTTTTTTTAATAGTTTTGATGCGCTGGATAACTTTTTCTTTAATCTTACGTTTAACCAGTTGCATTACTTTTCTTGGGTCATCCATGCGACATTCGTTTTCAAAAAGGTCGCAAAGTTTACTAATATAGGCGACTCTAATGTCCGTGTCTATATTGAAGCAGCTCACTCCCCTTTTAACGGCTTGTTTTATTTTGTTTTCAGTCCAGTCAGAAGCCCCGTGCATAATTAATGGTAAATTAATTTTTTGAGTAATTTTTTCCAATCTTTCCCAGTCCGGCGAGCTTCTTTCTTTTTGAAAACCGTGAGCATTGCCGATAGCAATAGCTAAGGTATCGATTTTAGTAAATTCAACAAACTCTTGAGCTTGATCCGGATCAGTCATATATTCATCCCAGACGGAATCATCGTCTTCTTCAAAAACATGTTTGCCAATGTAGGGCACTGTTCCCAGCTCTCCTTGGACAGGGATATTTTTTTTATGAGCGTAATCAACTACTCTTTTAGTTAAATTTTTATTTTCCTCGTAAGAAAGCTGAGAACCATCAATCATAATTGAGTTAAAACCTAATTCAATAGCATGTTTACAAGTTTGAAAGTCGTTGCCATGATCTAAGTGTAAGCCAACTTTAAGATTTTTTGGGGTTCGCTGTTCAATCATATTGAGAGCTAAATTTACAATTTCTACATCACCTTTGTATTCAAGTGTTTTTTTGGTAATTTGTAATATAAAATCTGTTTTGGTTTCGACCGCGGCTTCTATTATTGCTTGAGTTGTGACAATATCAGTTGTATTAAAAGCGAAAGTGGCTTGATTTTTAGCTTTAAAATCATTCAAAATTTGTTTTGGATTGGCTAGCATAATATTTTTTTTAATGACAAAATGTAATATTTGTTGAAAATAATTATAAACTTTATGAATTATTAAATATATTATTATTTACTAAGTTTGTTTTTGCGCGGATTGAATATATTTTTCAATAATTTGACTAAAATCAAAGGCATTAAGACTGGCTGAGCCAATTAAAAAACCGTTTAAATTACTATTACCAGAATAATCCAGCACATTATCTTTGCTAACGCTACCGCCATAGATTACCGGAATATTGGTTGCGACATCATGATTGTATAGATTTAATAATTCCTTGCGAATTATAATTGAAGCGCCCAGAATACTATCCGGAGTACCTGGCCTCGCATTGTCTTGACTGCTAATTGCCCAGACCGGTTCATAGGCAATGATGATTTTTTCAATATCATTAATTTTTACGTTTTTTAAAGCTATTTGTAATTGTTCGCGAATTACCAAACCGGTTTTAGCATGGTTTTTTTCCTGTAAATTTTCTCCCACGCAAAGAATAGGTTTAATATTATTTGCTAAACATAAATTTACTTTTTGACTAATTGTGTAATTATCCTCTCCGGCAATCTGCTTTCTTTCGGAATGACCAATAATGGAATAGTTCGCTCCTTGGTCTTTGGCCATTAAAACAGATATTTCACCTGTATAAGCGCCTCTTTCCTCAAAACAAATATTTTGGACTCCATATTGGATAAGCTTATTTTTTTGAAATAATTTGGATAAAAAAATCGTTGGCGGACAAATTATAACCTTGGCTTTTTTTTCTTTGTTAATTTTCTTAAGCTTGTCTTTGATGTTTTTATTAAGTTTTTGAGCTTGTTTTAAGCTAGTGGGATTCATTTTCCAATTAGCGATGAAAAGCATGTTTTTATTTAAAATTTATTTTAAAAGTTTTTTTATGCTTTTGGATCTTGTTTTTCACCAAGAATTGATTGAGTAACGTTTTCAGGCACTCTTTCGTAATGAGAAAACTCCATTGAATAATTGGCTCTGCCTTGACTTAATGACCTTAAAGTAGTGGCGTAGCCGAACATACTGGCCAAGGGAACCTTGGCTGAAATTATTTTAACCGTGGCGGTACCTTGACCTCGATCTTCCATGTTTTCAATCAAACCTCGACGAGAATTTAAATCTCCTACCACATCACCCATGAATTGTTCAGGTGTAATAACTTCGACTTTCATAATGGGTTCTAATAGGTAGGGTTTGGCCGCCTTAAAACCTTTTTTAAATCCTTTAGATGCCGCGATTTTAAAAGCGGCTTCTGATGAATCTACTTCATGATAAGAACCATCGTACAAAGTTATCTTTAAATCGGTAACCGGATAACCGGCTAAAACTCCGTTATTAGCTGCTTGATTTACGCCTTTTTCCACAGCCGGAATGTATTCGCTGGGAATGCGGCCTCCTTTTATTGCATTAACAAATTCCACTCCCTGACCGGGTTCTTTGGGTTCCAGTCTCATAAAAATATGAGCGTATTGGCCTCGACCGCCAGATTGTCGTACATATTTCTCTTCAATATCGCTATTTTTATCAATGGTTTCTCGGTATGAAACCCTGGGCTTGCCAATATTCGCCTCGACTTTGAATTCGCGTTTCATTCGATCAACAAGAATTTCCAAATGCAGCTCGCCCATGCCGGATATAATAGTTTCTAGGGTTTCGTCATCGGTTCTTACTTGAAACGTAGGGTCTTCTTGAGCTAGCTTCTTTAAAGCAATTCCCATTTTTTCTTGATCTGCTTTAGTTTTGGGCTCCACCGCAACTGAAATAACTGGTTCGGGAAAAGTAATTTGTTCTAAAACAATCGGATCGTCAGCTGAACAAAGGGTATCGCCGGTAACTGTGTTTTTTAAGCCAATCATAGCGGCAATATCGCCTGAAAAAACTTCTTGAACTTCCTCGCGTTTATTAGAGTGTAATCGAACAATTCGACCTACCCGCTCTTTCTCTTGTTTGGTTGAATTATAAATATAACTACCCACTTTTAGAGTGCCGGAATAAACTCTAAAAAAACAAAGACTACCAACAAAAGGATCGCTGGCTATTTTAAAAGCTAAAGCTGCGAAAGATTTTTGATCATCCGCCGGTCTTTCGATGGTTTCTTGAGTTTTTGGATCAATACCCTGAACCGAGGGAATATCGACTGGGCTTGGTAAATAATCTAAAATATTGTCTAAAACTTTTGTGACAATCACAGATCGTCCATCTCCACCGGTAATAGGAAAGAATTTTCCGCTTAAGGTAGCTTTTCGGATTGCATATTTAAGCTCTTTTTCGCTAATTTCGCCATCTTCTAAAAAAACTTCTAATAATTTATCATCAAATTCTGCTACCTTTTCAATTAACCGGTTACGATACTTCCGGGCTTTTTGTTCCAAATCGCTTGGAATCTTGATTTTCTGCAGTTCGGTATGATCTTGATTAGCATAAGTATAAGCTTGCATATCTACTAAGTCTATCAAGCCTTGAAGGTTTTGCTCGGTTCCAATGGGAATTGTAATAGCAGCGCTGTTGGGGCTTAGCCTTTCTTGAATAGACTTTAAACTCATATAAAAGTCGCCACCTGTTTGGTTTATTTTATTAATAAAACAAATTCGAGGAACCTTATATTTATCGGCTTGTCTCCAGACTGTTTCGGATTGAGGCTCCACTCCCATTTTTCCATCAAAAACCACCACTCCTCCATCAAGAACTCGTAATGATCTTTCTACTTCTACTGTAAAATCAACGTGACCGGGAGTGTCAATAATATTTATACGATGATCTTGAGTGCCTGATTGAATTTTACCTTGGCCGTCAAAGGTTAAGCGTGACCAAAAACAAGTTGTGGCGGCTGAAGTAATGGTTATGCCTCTTTCTCGTTCTTGTTCCATCCAATCCATAATGGCTTGACCTTCATGAACTTCACCAATTTTATGAGAGATGCCGGTATAAAATAAAATTCTTTCGGTGGTTGTGGTTTTGCCTGCATCAATGTGCGCAATTATACCAATATTTCTTGTTTTGTCTAACGGGTATTTTCGGGGCATTAAGGATTTTTAAGTAATTATGAATTATTTGGTTTAGCCGGAAGCGTTTCTGTTGGTTGGTCTTTATTTTCGGATATCACCATTAAGCATTGAATAATAAGCCAGGCAATAAATAAAAATAACATTAAAACAATAGAATTAACGCCTAAAAGCCCAAATATCTTTCCTAAAATAAATGGAGCAAAAATTAAATTTAGAATAATTAAAAAAGAAGCGTTAAAATTTAGTTTTTTTATTTTGAAAATATAACCTAGCAGCATTAAGATTAAAGCCCAAAATAAAACAAAAATAAGTCTAAGACCAATATAAATTATAAATAAACAAATACCGATCAATACTGGAATTATTATTGCCGCCAAATTGATCAAACCTTGATATTTTTCAATTAATTGGATTATGGTTTGATTATTGATTTGAAGATTTCCAATCGCCATATAGGAAATCTCTTGTTTTTTTTGATTGTCTTTAGTGACAATTTTTGTTTGGCCAACATAAACCCCTTGAGTATAATTTTTTAAATCATCAGGTGAATATTTTTGATTTTTTAAATCTATAATGATGACAGTGTTATTTTCTGTTTCAATTAAATAAGGTTTATTTAATTTATCTGGACTTGCTGTTAATTCACCATCCTTTACCTCTATTGACCAGTCAAAGTTTTGAGTCTCTTCAACTAAAGCTTTTTTTCCTAAAAAAATCATGGGTACAATAATGATCGACAATATAATTACTTCGATGATAACCACCAAGGTATTAGAAGTAAACCAAAAATCCCATGAAAGCTTAGCTTCCTTAGCCGGCTCAAATTTTTTAATAAAGCGAGGATCAAACACCTGAACAAACCTTTTAAGTAATTTCATTTTGATTTTATTATTAATTATCTTGCAAAATGAGCAAAGGCTTTATTGGCCTCGGCCATTTTGTGTATATTTTCCCGGGTCTTAATAGCTGACCCTTGTTTTTTAGAGGCGTCTAGAATTTCTAATGCCAGCGCATCAGCCATTTTTTTCCCTTTTTTGCTTTTGGCGGCTTTTATTATCCAGCGCAAAGCAAGAGTTAAGCGACGATCTCCAATCACGGGGACCGGAACTTGATAATTAGCTCCACCTACTCTTTTGGCTTTAACCTCTAAAGATGGGGCTACGTTTCTGATACCTTCTTCAAAAATATCCAAGGGCTCTTTTTTGGTTTTTTGCTTTAAAAATTCCAGACAATCATAAACAATGGTTTGAGCTTTTGATTTTTTTCCGCGTTTGTTTATCTGATTAATGAATTTAGCTACTAGTAAATTGTTATACTTAGGGTCTAATTGATCTTGCTTGGTCATTAGTGCTTAAATCTTTATGGTTATTACTTGGCGGGTTTAGGTTCTTTAGCTCCGTATTTGCTTCGGCCTTGTTTTCGGTTTTCAACCCCGGCCGCATCTAAAACACCACGAACTACTTTGTATCTGACTCCCGGCAAATCCGGAATCCGGCCGCCTTGAATCATAACAATTGAGTGTTCTTGAAGGTTGTGGCCAATTCCCGGAATATAAGCGGTAACTTCCATTTGGTTAGTGAGCCGAACTCTGGCAATTTTACGTAAGGCGGAGTTGGGTTTTCTTGGCGTGGTAGTTGCTACTTTAACGCATACTCCTCTTTTAAATGGACTGCCTTTACGATATTTTACCGGTTTATTTTTCAGAGTATTAAAAAAAATTTCAAAAGCCGGTGTTTTTGATTTTTTAGATTTGGGAGTTCGACCCTTGCGAATTAACTGGTTAATTGTAGGCATGTATTCTAAAACTAATATAATATTAAAAAAATACGAACTGGTTTGTTCTTGTTAAATAAATTATCAAAATAGCTCGATAATGTCAATCATTTGAACCTGAAATTTGTTTATCTGAATAATTTATTATTTCAGATATTGACATGCCATAATCCATGGACATTACAATATGCTCTTACGGTAGCTTTGTTTTGGGGTGGGGAAAAAATTGCTTTTGGTTCCTGACCGGGTTTCAAATATTGTCGTTTTACTTTGTTGTCAAAAAGCAATTCGATCCATTCAATATAGTGTTCAGATTCCATAGGATGAGGAATTGAACCAATTTTGACAATTAGTTGATCCTGTGTTTTTTCTACAACCGGAGTATGCTTTTCTTGTCCTTGGTCTTTGGTTTTGGCTACCATAAGCTTCATGGATTGGCCGCAACACACTAGCTCCCCCGCTCCACTATGAATAACCTCAACAACATTTGTGCAGATATCGCATTTATAAATTTGATTTAATCGGGTCATTTTTTTGATTTAATAATTAAAATATAGAAATTAATTTTTAATTTTTTCTACCTTAACATCAATAACCCCTTGGCCAAGATTGGCAATTTTTTCAAAAGCTATTTTGTCCAAATCTATGATACGACCAGGAACATAAGGACCGCTATCATTTACAACCACGTTTACGCTTTTATTATTTTCTAAGTTAGTGACTTTTAGCCAAGTGCCTTTGGGATGCTCCAGAGAAGCGCAAGCCATGGTGCCTGTGTAAGCATACCAACTGGCTTGACCTTTACTGGCCTTACCAAGCTTCATTTTAGTTCCAATGGCAATAATTTTAGGTTCGGGTTGTTTAATCACTTCGCTTGATAATTCAATTTTTTCATCCACCTTGCCGTTCTTATAAGTAATTTTATAAGTAGTTTGACTAACGCCTTTTTGGCCGGGCTGAATGATTTTGGTTTGTTTCCAGGCCAAATCGGAATCTTTTTTCTCGATAACTTCAAAATCAATGTCTTGTTCTTGGGTAAGTTCCTCCACTTGGATGCGGGTAATCTTAATTTTTAAATTTTTATAAGCTCTGGTTTTAAGCGATGGCTCAATTTTATCCAGAGGGTTTAAAGAAATTTGTTCGGTTGTTAATATTTGATCGATAGTCTTTGGATAAGTACGAACAGATATTTCTTGATTGTCGGCTAAAATTTTGACTGGAATTTTTTGCTTAATATGAATTTGACTTCGATTAAAAACTGGTTGATCTCGATCTGGTTCAATTTGAGCGTCTGACTCAAGGTTTAGCTTGGTTTGCTGAATTACTTGATTCACTGTTTGTTTATTGGTTTTAATATGATAGCTAATTCCATCGATATCAATAAAAATAGTTTTAAGATCAGCCTGATTGCCGTTTTTAGCTAAAGTTTTCGGAAAAAAGCGCAGGCTTAGTTGAGATTGGTTATAAATTAAAAAATCCAAACCATAAATTATTAGTAGGATAATTAAAATATACAAAGAAAATTTTATATTTTTGTTGAATTTTCCTAATTTTTGAGATTGTTTATTCACCGCAATTTATAAATTGATTAAGTTTAGCTGCGTAGGCGTCTTTCTAAATCCATAATATTTGGGCGCTAATTAAACAAGGTAGCTAAAAAAACGATCACTAAAGCAAATGATAATAAAATTTTTGCTAAACTACCGGCCAAAAAACCCAATAAGCTCATAAAACCAATATTTACAGAAGCCTTTGCATTATTTTTAGCAAAAACTAGTTCGGAAAAAAAAGCGCCTAAAAAGATACCCAACAACATACCGACAAAATTAAACATAACCAACCCTACAAACCCGCCTACCACTGAACCGACTATAGAGTAGTTTGAACCCCGAGCTTTTTTTGCTCCCACTATGCTAGCTAAATTATCGATAAATAATGAGAATAAGGTAATTAAGCCAAGAATAATTAATATTGTTGGACTTACTCTTTGAAAATTTTCAAATATCGCAAAGATTAAAATACCCACATAAACCAAAGGAGTGCCGGGAACAACAGGGAAAAAAGAGCCGATTAATCCTAGAGCTATAAAAATTGTGACTAAAATAATGATTATAATTTCCGGCATTTATAAAATAAATTATTAATATTGTCAATATTTACAACTAAAGCTGTATTGTTTATGCTTTGCATAAGTTATTGATTAAATTATAACATTTTATTTAATAATTCAAAGTAGTTAAAAAAAGCTTAATTAAATCAAGATTTGGTTTAAATAAATAAGCATTTTTTGTTAATAAAAATTTAATTTAAATTTCACAATGAGTCACTATTATGAATACGAATTAATTTTTATAGTTGCAAACCAAGATTTTGAAAAACTAGACAAAATTAAAGCAAAGGTTGAGAAAACTATTAAGGATTTAAAAGGAGAAATTCTTAAGCAAAGCGAACCTCAAAAGAGGAAGTTGGCATACAGTATAAAGGGTAGCAAAAATGGAATCTATATTGTAATGAGATTGAATTTAGAAAAAAAACAAGCGCTTAAATTTCAGCAACAAGTAAAATTAATTCAAGGAGTTTTAAGGCACCTTTTAGTTAGAGCTGATGAGTTACCAAAAAAAGATCAAAAAAAGCAAGATCAAAATCAGGCTAAGAAAGAAAAAACAACCGATAAAGCAAAAACCGTAACGGATAAGACTCAAGCCAAAGAAGTTCAAAAATCAGAAGAGCAAGAACAAGTCAAAGGCAAAGAAAAGCAACAAAAAGCCGACGTTTCAGAGCAAAAAATTGAAAAAGAATTAGATATTCAGGAACAAAAGGAATTAAGTCGAGCCACTCAAGATAAACCAGCTAAAACTAAGAAGAAAAGCGGTCAGGACCAGAAAGATGATAAGAATAAAACCCAAGAGCGACAACAAGGTCAACAACAGGAACAAGAGGAAAAGCAAGATAAGACGAAAAAGAATAAAAAGGGCAAATTAAAATTTGAAGAATTAGAGAAAAAGCTTGATGATATTTTAAAGGATGATGATTTCGTTTAAATGAACGGTTAAACAAGGTCAAGAATTGTTAAAAATATGTGTTTTAAATAATAATTAGTAAGCCATAAATTAAAAAATCATGAATGTAAACAAAGCCATTATAATCGGAAGGCTTACCAGAGATCCGGAAGCGCGCACTACTCCAAGTGGAAAGTCGGTAACCTCAATGGCGGTTGCCTCGACCTCTACTTGGAAAGACGAATCCGGTAACAAGCAAGAAAAAACCGAGTTCCACGATGTGGTCCTTTGGGGAAGAGTAGCTGAAGTAGCGGCTCAGTATTTAGTGAAAGGTCAAGAAGTGTATATTGAAGGAAGACTTGAAACTCGTAATTGGGAAGGCAAAGATGGAGTCACTCGTTATCGAACTGAAATTATCGTAGGAGCGGATGGTCGAATGCAAATGGGGAGTAAACCACAAGGATCGGGTTATTCTTCATCAAATCAAGGTCAAGATAATAAATCGATAAGTAAGGCTGATAATTCCAAACAGGCCGGTAAACAAAAAAAGCAAGGCGAGAAAGGCGATGATGAAGAAGAAATTAAAATCGAGGATATTCCTTTTTAGAAAAATAATTGTTTAAAAACAGGCTTAATGATTAATTCGAAAGATAAAAATTGTTATCTTTGCGAGAATGATATGGATAAACTTGATTATAAAGATACCAATTTATTACAAAAATTCATTACCCCACAAGGTAAAATCAGACCGCCAAGAAAAACCTTTCTTTGTAGTAAACATCAAAGGTTGGTGGCAAAAACAGTCAAAAGGGCAAGAGTAATTGCTCTTTTGCCTTATGTCAGAACTTAGGTGGGCAAGATATGAATTATTTAGATCATGTTTGAAGATAATTGCTGATATATTTAGAACAGAATTACAAAACTGATAAATTAAAAATATTTATCGGTTTTTGAATATGTATTATATATAAATCTTATAAAAAATAAGTTGAGTATAACCCTAAATATGTTTGTATGATGGATTAATAATAAAAAATTAATATTATGATCGAAATTAAAAAAATAAAAGTTAGAGATATTGTTGAGTATAAAAATAAACCCCGGGAGGTAGTTAAGGCTTCATTTTCTAAAATTGGAAGACAAGGAGCGGTTTTAAGAACCAAATTAAAGGACTTAACTACCGGTACGGTTAATAGTTATACTTTTCGAGACTCTGATAAATTAGAAAAAATTCAACTGGAAAAAGAAAAGGCGCAATATTTATACGAACAAGGTGAGGATTTTTATTTTATGAATTTAAGGGATTATGAGCAATTTTTTTTAAAAAAGGAGACCCTGGGAAATTTAACTGATTTTTTGATACCTGATTGTAAAGTTGATATTTTATACCATAAAAGCCAACCGATTAATATTTCATTGCCAATAAAAATGAATTTTGAAGTAACCGAATCTCCCCCGGCGGAAAAGGGTAATACGGTTGATGGCGGCAGTAAAAAAGTCAAAATCCAAACCGGTTTAATGGTTGACGCTCCCCTATTTATAAAAACCGGTGATATTATTAGAATAAAAACAACTGATGGTAGTTATGTGGAAAGGATGGGATGAAATATCGGATAGATTAAATATTATTTTTTAAAGTTCTGCCTTCGATAATATAATTTTGATTTATAAAGAGAGCAAATAATATATAATTTTAAAAAAATTTCAAAAAGCGAAAAGCATAAAACTTTTAAAATCTAACTATAATCACAGTAATAATAAAGCTCTTCTAGACTACTAAAACCTATAATAAACATTTCCGTGTTTGTCATAGACAAAATGAATTTGCAAAGGATAGTCGTGTACGCATTAACCGCATTAAATGTTTCTAGTCATTTACCAAGGAATAAGACTAATAAATCTCAATGGAGTTAAATTATATTCTTACCGGCAGTTGAAAGAATCTGATTGTCGCTTGAAACGGAATAAAAAAAGTTGCAAATAAATATATTAAAATTTATTAATAAAAACATACAATGAATAAATTTGAACAAAAACCAAAAAATAATATTAGACGAAGAGATTTTTTAAAAGGAATAATGGGCTTATTGACAGCTTCAATAATTAATACACCAAAAAATGTGCATGGTGATGAGAAAAATGATCATATAATAAATATTGAGGATAAACTTGAAACTTACAATGAAAAAGAAATTCAAGAAATTCAAAAACAATATGAAAAAGAAGGCAAGATACCCGACCCATTAACAATATTTAAACACTATTTAATTAAAGATTATCATCTTCTTCAACCTGAAAAAAGGCAATACAAAAAACTATTAACCAGGGTAGTTAGTGTTATTAGGGATTCAAAAAGTCTAGAAGACTTTGATGGTAGAGAGAATCATGATAAGGATAAAATAAGCAAAATATTTAACGATAAGCCTGATGAAGTAGTAGCAATGATAAGATTAAAACTATTAATGGAAAAGAGCTTAAAAAAAGTAAACGAACAAGATATGTTATATAATAAAGAATATGGCAATACAGCTGATTTATTCTTAAATAGCAGACAAACCTGTAATAATAGTTCCGTCTTATTAACGATCCTAGCAATGTAACGTTTAGATAATATTTTTACAGAAAAAAACGCTAAGTAAGTTTTTATATTTACAAATGGGCATCTTAATTCTGGTCTACTAACCAAAGATGGCCAATTATTTGGTTTTGAAAGTACCCAAAAAGGCCCAGCTTTAATTGAATGGGGTAACTTAGAAGATCTTGAAAGAAACCTAAAAAGTCTTGATCAAAAAATGCGAGTGCTAGATGCAAAACATATCCTTACACAAACTCTTATTGGTTATAGTGAAGTTTCTGAAAATAATGATAGAGAAGTGATTATATTAGATACAGTAAAAAATGAACAAAAACAACAAGATTCAACTTCAAGACAATTTATACCCCCTTTGGGAGGCTTTGGAACCGTAGATACACTCAATGGTGATATTGAAATGGAAAATGTTGATAGGTATAAGCCAGAACTTCTTGATACAATTGAAAAAAGTAAACTAAAACAAGAAAAAATCGAAATGATTAAAGAAAAAATCGAAATGATTAATGATTATTTAAAAAATTTAAATAACCATTCAGATTATTTTAAAAAGGAATTTGGATTTGCTTTTAACCTCGATTCTTTTGATGTAGATAATGTTCCTTTTAATAAATTTAAATCAGTTAAACTAGATAAACTTTATAAACAGATTTATAATTTATCCAATTACTTGGATAATAATAGTGACAATAATTTAGATATTTTTTTGAACAGATTTAAGGAATTTTTAACAAATAATGACTTATATCAATATTATATTGACATCAAATTATTTAATAATGGGGTGTCAGGGTAGTAAAAGGTCGATTTAAATAAATTTTTCTTATCAAGAAAAATCGATAATAGTTTTCAAGTTTTTAAAAAAAAGTTTAAATTTGTTGGAGATTTTTTTAAATAAACTTAAACGAATATAATAATCGGATAATAATTTAAAAGTAAACTCGTTTTTTAAAACTTTTTGTGTAAAAGGTTTTCAAAATAAAGATAGTCCGATTGGCGGGAGCGACGGGACTCGAACCCGCGACCTTCTGCGTGACAGGCAGACGCTCTAACCAGCTGAGCTACGCCCCCAATAATGCTAATATATAGTTTTTTACTCAATATAATGGATTATAAAGTTAAATTTGGATTAGTCAATAAACCTTAAACCGGAATCAAAAAATTATTAATAACTTAATAAAGAATCGTGGTTTCTAGTTACAATACTTAAGCTAATTAATATAACTCATTTATGCCTTAAAAATTTGGTAAATTTTTAAAAAAATCTTTAGGTTTTTGGCCGCGGATACTCGGTGTTTTCCTTTAAAAGTCCTGGTTTTTTCTCTGGAAAATTTCACCAGGCTTAAAAGTCATATTATTATTTAATCAGTTTATCCTTGCTAATGGAGCGAATTGTTGAATAAGCTAAAATAAGGAAGGCTGCAAAAAATAAAGTCATGCCAATACTGCGAAAATGACTAATCGGGTCAAAAATGTGGCTGAAAATATCATAAAAAAGACTGATAGGATTGGTTAAAATATCCCAACTGTTCCAGCGCAAGTACCGACCAACATAAATACCAAAGCTGGCTAAAAATAACGAGATGATAGCAACCGCCTTAGCGTATTTTGATTCTTTGGTCTTTTGAACAATAAAATCCTCGATAAAAATCAAGGAAACAAACCCCACAATGAGACCATTCCAGGCAAAAGACATTATCAATATTAGATCAAACCAAAAAGCAATATCGTATGTGGGTTTTAAATGGAATAAATCCGTAATTATATAAAGCGAGTTGGGAAAAAATACGATCCAGGTCAAAAATAATATAATCTGAATTTGTTTTGGGTATCTTTTTCGACTACAAATATTAAGCAAAACGCTTATTATCAATGGGATCCAGGCTAAAAATAAATTCCAATTCAAAAATAAATAACGGACACTGCCCTGAGAGTAAAAAATTCTAAAAATCACCAATAAAAAGCTATAAAAACTGGAAAGTATTAAAATTATAAAAAATTTTTGAAGTAAAATTTTTTTTAGTATTGATTTTTTATTTGTCATTTATTTCTTCCTAAGCCTTGATATTTAAACCCATGCTTTTGCATGATTTGTTTTGAAAAGAGATTTCTAAAATCCAAAAATGGGGTTTTTTTGATATGTTTTGTTATCTTTGTAAAATCCAATTTTTGATACTGTTTCCACTCGGTTAAAAGAACCACAGCGTCAACCTGCGGAATTGTTTTTAAAATTTCATTAAATTGAAGGTATTTAACTTGTTTTGGTAATAATTTTTTAGCTTCGGGTATGCCCCGCGGGTCGTGGGCATAAATTTGTACTCCTTTTTCCACTAAAGCCGGGATAATACTTAATGATGGAGCCTGTCGCATATCATCTGTGTCTGGCTTAAAAGTTAAACCAAGGACTAAAACTTTTTTTCCTGCTTCTCGGTTTTTAAGTATTTGTTTAATTTTTTTAATAGAACGAGCTTTTTGAGCAATATTAACTTCGGCTACAGCCTCCAAAATGCGCAAAGGACTTTCGTTTTCCTGGGCTATCCTTAATAAAGCGGTAACATCTTTAGGAAAGCAGGAACCGCCATAGCCCGGACCCGGTTTTAGAAAATATTTGCTAATTCTTTTATCCATACCCATACCGACTGAAACATCAACGATATCAGCCGATACCTTTTCACATAAGGCCGCTATTTCATTAATAAAACTAATTTTTGTGGCAAGAAAAGAATTTGAAGCATATTTGATTAATTCGGCTGAAGCGATATCCGTAAAAAAAATCAAGCTTTGTCGCGGAACTTTTTGAATGTTTATTAGAGGTTGGTAAATCTGGGTGAGGATTTTTTCAGCTCGCTGAGAGTTTGTTCCGATCACCACTCGGTCTGGTTCCAAAAAATCATTGACCGCCGCGCCTTCTTTTAAAAATTCAGGATTGGAAGCCACGTCAAAATTAGCCTTTGGGTTGTATTGACCAATGATTCTTTTAACCTCCTGGGCGGTTCCTATAGGTACCGTGCTTTTATTAACAACTACTTTGTAGTTTTGTAGCAAACCAGATATTTGTTTGGCA
The DNA here is from genome assembly GCA_014729795.1 of Candidatus Moraniibacteriota bacterium. GTDB lineage: Bacteria > Patescibacteriota > Minisyncoccia > CAIUEV01 > JAHKAQ01 > WJJI01. The sequence goes on along the minus strand of WJJI01000013.1, from coordinate 19,124 downwards.
ACTTCATAGACATAGCTTAAATCAGCATACCCATCTCCTCTTCTTGAACTTGGAGTACCAACCGCGATAAATACCGCTTGAGAATCCTGAATGGGTTTTTTTATTTTGTTGGAAAAATAAAGTTTTCCGGCTTTAATATTATGATTGACTAATTTTTCTAATCCGGGTTCATATATTGGGATCTGACCTTTTTGTAGCTTTTGGATTTTTTTCCGGTCCTTATCCAAGCAATAAACAAGATGACCGATTTGAGCTAAACAAGCCCCGGTTACCAAACCAACATAACCTGAACCAATAATACTTATTTTCATTACATTTGAATTAATTTTTTAATGCCCATTAGATCTAAACACTTTCCCATGGCAAGTTGAAAAATTTTAACCAGGGCTATTCTTATTTTTCGGTTATCCATATGATCTTGATTTAAAACCGGACAATTATCATAAAACCCGGAAAAATTATTAGCTAAGTCATAAGTGTATTCAGCCAATACTGATAATTGATAGTTTTTTTGAATTGTTTCAAGCATATCAGGAAGCTGACTGACAGTAAATATTAATTTTTTTTCCCAAGCATTGAATTTGTAATTTGAAAACTCGGGATTAATTGTGTCTTTATGTTCGGCTTTTCGTAGAATATTTGTTGCTCTAGTATAACTATACATTAGGTATGGGCCGGATTGTCCCGTCATTTTAACGCTTTGTTTTAAATCAAACGCAATGTCTTTAATTGGACTGACCTTTAGAAATGAATATTTTACAGCCCCAACTGCTACGGTTTCGCTGATTTGCTCGGATTTTTTTTGGTTTAAGCTTTCTTTTCTTGATTTTAATAATTTTTTGATTTCTTTTTTAGCCTCGTTGATAATTGATTCTCCCTGCACAATATTCCCCTCTCTTGATGATATCTTAATTCCTTGTAAATTAACAATCCCAAAAGAAAGATGGTATTGCTTATCATCAAATAACCGTTCATCCAATAATTTTTGCACTAAGAAAGTAACCTTAAAAAAGTTGATTTGTTCATTTGCTACCACGTGAATAGCTTTATCAATTTGACCAAAATCTGTAAATTCGCGATAAGCAAGAGCAAGTTCTTTGCCCTCATAAGTGGGAATACCATATTTATTAACAAAGACTCGATTATTTAAGCCATATTTCTCTCCTTTAAAAATAAGACATCCACGGTCTTTTATTAAAATTCCTTTTTTATAAGCTTTTTGACATAATTTTAGCCCGGATTCGTGCATTTCTGATTCAAAATAGTGTTTATCGAATTTTGTATTCAAACGTTTAAAAATTTGATTGAATTTATCAAGGCTCCATTGTCTTTTCTCCAGCCAGTCTTTTTTGATTTCCGGATGCATTTGATAAATTTTTTTGTTTAATTTTTGAATTTTTTGTCTGGCTTTTGGATTTTCTTGAAAAGCTTTTGAGCCAATTACATAACAATCCGCTAAATAATCAACTTTTTGTTCAAGACTCTTGGGGCTTTTGGGATTTTGCTTGTAACCATAAAAAAATTTAGCAATATGCAAACCAACATCGCCTTGATAATTGACTCTAATTATATTGGCTCCAGCGTTTTCTAAAATTCTTGCCAAACATTCGCCAATTATTAAGGTTCTTAAATGACCAACATGGAAGGATTTGAAGGGATTAGGATGACCATATTCAACAAGGATTTTTTTATTTTCAAGTTTCCTGTTAGTAAAATATTGTTTTTTATATGTTAAAATTTGACTTGTGATTGTTTGAAATCCCTGCTGCTTAAGCAAAAAATTAACAAAGCCCGCCCCGGCGATTCTTATTTTAAAATATTTATTTATTACTCGGTTTTGTTTTAATAATTTAATGATTTGTTCAGCAATGATTAGTGGATTTTTTTTGAGGTGTTTGGCTGCCTGAAGAGCCAAGTTGGTTGAATAATGACCAAATTTTTGATCAGCAGGAATTTCAACTTTATAGCTTTGATCAACCCTTAATTGTTTTTTAATTTTTTTTAATTCGTAATTTAGCAGTTGTTTCATTTCAAAGTTTTTTAATTATAGTAAACTAAAAGTTATATTTTCAAGGTCATAGTTTAATTAATATATTAACTTTAAATAATCATATAATATTTTTTTAAGAAATTCAATTATGAAGAATGAAAAATCGTTTTGATTTAGCCTACTGGATAGCTTTATCCAGAATTAAGGGTATAGGTCCCAAAGCTTTTCAGCAGTTAAGTAAACATTTTAGTGATTTTAAGGTTTTATGGAAAATTAAATTTAAAGATTTGATTTCCACAGGTTTAGAACCGCGTAAAGCCAAATTGATAATTAATAACAGAGAAAAGCTTGAACCGGAAGAAGAACTGCGATTGTTGAAACAACATCAAGTTCAGGCGGTAACCATAAAAGACAAAAGTTATCCTGAACTGCTTTTGGAAATTCCCGACCCGCCTCCAGTTTTATACTATAAAGGGTCATTGCCTGGTAATAATCATATAGCATTAGCCGCCATTGGAAGTCGAAAAAGCACAGAATATGGACATAAATGCGCGGAATCTATTGTTAAAAAGTTAGCCAACTATGAAATAGAAATAATTTCAGGCTTGGCGTTGGGTTTAGATACAATTTGTCATCAGGTATGTATTACAAATGGTAGAAATACCTATGCTGTATTACCTTGTGCTTTAAGCCAAGTATATCCTTTAAGTAATCTAAAATTGGCTCAAAAGATTATTCAGAATGGAGGCTTAATATCGGAATATCCAATTGGCTCCGATTGTTCGGTATTAAATTTTCACGCTCGTAATCGGATTATTAGTGGTCTAAGTAAAGGAGTGTTGGTTTTTGAAGCGGGCATTAAATCAGGAACCTTAATAACCGTAAATCATGCACTAGAACAAGGACGAGAAGTGTTTGCGGTACCGGGTAATATTTTTTCCAGTCAATCTCAAGGAGTTAATTCCTTAATTCAAAAAGGGGCCAAATTAACTCAAGATGAAAAGGATATTTTAGATGAACTTAATATTAAAACCGTAAGCAAAAAAATCAAAAAAAATCATTTAAAACTATTTCCCAACGATCCAATTAAGCAAGAAATAGTTAAGAGTTTGGCTCATTACAATAATTTTGAAAAGCTGATTAAGAAAATGAAAATTAATGGCAGTACGTTAAATGCGAATTTAACTGAGCTTGAATTAAGTGGATTAATAAAAAAACAAGATCAGGGTAATTATATTTTAGTTGAATAAAGCATAAAAGCAGCCCTTACAAGACTGCTTTTATATAACGGTAATGCGATTGCTAATTTTTAATTGCTACTAGCTATCGGTGCCTAATTTTTCATTAATAATGCTTTCAATTTCTTCTGTGCTGATTGCTCCACCAATAAATTCATCGCCGATAAATGCGGCAGGGGTTGCATTAATAGAAAATTCCTGAGCAACCTTTAAATCGTTTTGAATTATTGGCATATGAGTTTTTTCATCCATGCAAGTTTTAAACTCGGTTGGATTTAAGCCAATTTTTCTGGCGTAGGGCAGAAAGGGATTTTCCGGTTCTGGGCTTGGAGAGGCACCCGGACTAGCTGGTGGTTGGCTTTTACCCCATTCTTCTTGATTAGCGTATAATTCTTGATTCATCTCCCAGAATTTATCTTGATCCATGGCGCATAAATTAGCGTTTGCCGCATCTAACGCCTTTGGGTGAAGAGTTGATAAAGGAAGCTGATAAAAAGAAACCTTAAGCTGGTCTTTATATTTTGGAAAGACCTCATTAAAAGATTCTTGGAATTTTCTGGAATAAGGACATTGAAAATCTCCAAAGATGATAACTTCCAATTCAGCGTTGGGATTGCCTAAAATAGGTGAAGCGTTATCAAATTTTGGCATTACCAAATACTTACCATAAGGCAATCTGGCTTTTCCATTATCAACTAAAAATTTATCATTTTTTTCCTCTAGAATCATTTTTCCCTGTTCAAAGAAATCTGTTTCTTTGATTTGATCCTCTAGAATAAAGCTAGGCAAGGCTTTAATATCGAATTCATTGATCAATTTCTTGCCTTGTTCGGTTTTATAATCAACTTTGTTTACTACCAAGGTTGGAATTGCTTGTTTAAAAGCTAACATAATTCTTTCCACGTCGCATTTTTCTCCGCATTCAGGATCATTTACAACCGTCATATCAATTGCCGGATTTTGGTTCAGAATCCAGGTTTGTTCATCTCCCACTTGTATTACACCGCTCTCTTCAGCTTGTTGCATTTTTTTCACTGACAAACCTTGAGCTTGAAACAACTGCGCAACATCTACAAATATTGCTCCAAGTAACAGGCCGGTTAGAACAATAATGACTGCGAATAAATTTTGAATTCTGTTTTTCAGTCGCTGGTTTTCTGGTTTTTGGGCGAGTTTTTCTTTGCCTTTTTTTGTCTTATCCTGATCATCGTCATCCTCGTCTTTATCATCATCGTCTTCTTCTTCCTCATCATCAAAATCATCATCTTCATCGTCATCTAAGTCATCAAGGTCATCGTCATCATCGAGTTCATCGAGATCGTCTCGCTCTTCATGGTCTGCTTTTTTCTTTTTTTGATCAGTTTCCGGCTTATCTTTGGTTTCTTGTTCCTGGCTTTTGCTTTTTTCTTCTTCAACATCGTCTTGATCACGATCGGTTTTATTAGAAAGGTTTTTATTTTTTTGTTTTTTCTTGGATTTTTTTTCTTCTTCTTCCATGATTAATATACTTTATGCTAATTATTAATTAATTGCCGCAACTACCGCCCTGTTGGTTAGCTGGTTGAGCGGGAGCCGCTTGATTTTGGGCTTGTTTTTTCCTTTCTTCAAACTCTTTTTTTAGCTTTTCTTCAATTTCTTTAAAATCAACATTACTATTGACAACCACAACCTTACTGTCATCAAAACCCATAGTAATTTTCGGTTTTAAGATTTTTTTACCTACATAGCCAATTAAAAAACTCAAAATGAAAAAAATTACCAGATAGACATGAAACATTTTTTGATCTTTGATTTTAGCCATATTTTTGAAGTTAATTATTAATGTTACTTTATTTCCTTATGTTGGGTGTGAGTGTGGCAATCCTGGCAAAATTTATTTAACTCTAGCTTAATTTTAAGCTTTTTTTTATTTTTACGGGTAGTATAGCCAATTTTACCGCATTTATTACATTTCAACTTAACATAATTTTCTTGAATTCGACTCATATTTATTAATAATAATATATCTAGCTCGTTTCACCGACGTTTCTAGGTATGTTTCATGTTAGGTTATAACATCTGAAGATAATAGTCAAATTTTATTAACCGCGGCTAGTAAAGTAAGAAATAGTATCAGGGTTAATAAAAAAATAGCAAAAAAATGTAATAAAAAAATGATTAGCTTTATTATTGATATTTGTTTGTATAATTTTATTTGAAAAAAATTTTTTAAATCTTGCAAGAGAATATTGGAAAGCCCGGTTTTTTCGGCAACAGCGATTATTTTTACTAAAAAATAATCAAAGTAAATCTGATAATTTTGTAGAATTTCAGAAAGAGCTTTTCCTTTTTTAAGTTCATCGCCAATATTGATAAATATTTGTTGGTATTTAAAGTTTTTACAATCAAATGAAGTTTGAATTAGAGCCATGGAAAAATAAAGATTTACCCGGTATGCGGTAGCAAGCGTGTTGAGGAAAATTAAGGTATAGTAAGTATTTGTTAATCTATTGATGATTGGGATTTTATCGAAAAAATTCTTACCGATTTTTATTTGGATTAAAAAATTAATTATGGTTAAACAAAGCAAAACTATGCAGATTTCAAAAAACACAAAAGAAGCTGCGGTAAGCTGATCAATAAATTGGTTATTAAATTTAAGTTGCAGGATGGGTAAATAAAAAAAATGCAAAACCTCTAGAACTATCGCAAGTAGAATGATCAAGATTGTTGGTTTAATTATTTGATGGTTAAGCGTAAAGTTTATACTTTGCTGGGAATGATTGGTTTGAATAATTTGAATTAAAGCAGATTCTATTTGGCTTGCGGTTTTTGAATTGCTAAGTATTTTGGCTTCTAAATTGTTCAAAAGATTAAGTTTTTTTAAGTTCTGAGCCCACTGGTTAGAATCGCTAAAAAAATGTTTGTTTTTTAAAATTTTTAAATTATCTGTTTTTTTAAGAATAAGATTTAAAGCTTCTGTAGGTTGATAACCTTGGTTGATTAAATGCTTCAATATAGTTAAAAATAATATCTTTTCTTTCAATAAGTTTTCTTTAAGCTTTTGACTAATTTTTTGATTGGAAAAATAAGTTAAATTGGTTTGAATATCCGAACCTTGGTTTAAGTTCTTTTTTAAGTTTGATTTTTGTTTTAAAAAAACATGAATCTGGTGATCAAGGGTTGAATTTTTATTTACAAAAAACATAAAATCTTTGATTTTTAGTTTAGTGGGACTTAGAATTAGCAGAATCAAATTCCGGAGCAATTTTTAATAGTTCTTGGACTGTAGTGAAACCATTTAAGGCTTTTATAAAACAATCATAATAATAAGTTAAATAGTTCCTTTTAACTAAAGCTAAATAGAAATTACTTTGGTTTTTTTGATCTTGGATAAGTTCTGTAATGCCCGGCCACGGTTTTATGATTTCATAAACCGCGATTTTACCTTTATATCCTTTATAAGAACATTTTTTACAACCGGCTCCGGAATAAAAGGTTAGTTGAGAAATATTATCTATGTTTTTTAATTTATTTAGATTGGGATCTTGGTTGTTTTTTAAAATTTTTTTTAGTAAAACTATATCAATTAATCGAACTAACTGCTTAAATTGCTGAGGTGGAATACGTAAAGTTTTTTTGCAATGTGGACATATTTTTTTTATTAGTTTCTGAAAAATGATTAAATTTAAGCAATAATCGAACAAGTGTTTCTCTAGGCGAAAATTTATCATTTTTTGCAAACATTGATAAGTGGATTCAGCTTCTAAATTGGCGGCAACATTTCCTTGATAAAATGAATAATCAATAGTTTGTTGAGCGCTTTTTTGATTATCAATATCGGTTAAAAATAGAAAGTCAGCATCCTGATTATGAAATTTTTTAATTAATTCATTAATTGTTAAACCAATTTTGGGGTTGATTTTAACTTGATTAATTCCTTTTACTTTTAATTCGGAATTTTGTTCCAAGCTGTTTAAATTTTTATTTTCCAGTAATAGTAAATCAGTAATGGCTTGAGCTGTTGTGGTTTTACCGCTTCTCCTGGGTCCGCAAATTATTATTAATCCACGTTTTTGGTCAAGAGCTTGATAAATTGGCTCTGGATTTTGATGTAGACCTAAAAATTCCAAAGGCATGGCTTTGGAATGAGCAAGAATTTTTTTTATGAATAATCTTCCATTTTTTTTATTATCCGGTAAGTAAACAACTCTAAAAAAATTTGATTCAAACGGTAGTCGAGCTAAAGAACAGCCATAAAAAGCTTGTTTTAGGCCGATTGTTTTTTGGAAATATTTAATAATAAAATTATATACTTGGAAATTTATTTTTAAAATATCAAATATGTAACCTTGGATTCTAAATTGTATTTGAGCTTTATCTTTTTTTGGTATAAAAATAATTTCGTTAGCTTTTTGATTTTGGGCAAATTTTAATAAAATTCGGATTATTTTAGCTAGATCAAAGCTCAGATATTTAAAACCGGGTTGGGTTTTGTTTGTAAGTTTTAAATCCGCCAAAGTTAGTATTTTTTTAAATTTATTAATATGTTTGATTTTTAATTTATCATAGTATTCTTGAATTTTTTGGCTGATACTCTTGGGTTGACATAAATAGCCTTGATATTTTTGGCCTTTTTGAGCTAATTTAGCTTTAAAAACTTCAAACACAAGCGGATTAGAAAAACATAATTTTGTTTGATTATTGCTATGTTCAAATGCGATAATTTGAAATTTTTTTGATATATAATAAGGTATTTGGCTGTATTGATGCCAGGTAATTGAAACATCCTCAATATTAACGGTAGGATATTGAAATAAATCGGCTAACGAACCAACCAAGGCCTGATCATTAATTGATTTACTCTGAAATAATATATTAACAAGGTCTTGGGTTTGGCTAAATTGAAGTTGATTTGGTTTTATATTTTTTAAATCAGCTTGAGATAGAACGTTATGATCAGTTAAGTGCTGAACTAAATATTTGGTTTTCATATTAGGGTAATTTTCAAGGATTTAATAGCTTAATTATAGTATGTTTTCAGGGGTTTAGCAATGAGATAAAAAGCCGACAAACATTTCATTTTTATCTTAAAAAAGCTGCTCGACATAAGTACAAGAGCTTACGAAATTTTCAAAAGTCCTAAGATACAAATTAAAAACCGATTTTTTAAGGTTTTTATTTTCATATTTACAGGTAAATGGTGGAAAGCTCGATTATTCCTTACGAAATCCATTTAATGGAATCGTAAAATATAACGAACGTCCGACGTTGCGTTCCCGGCAGGATTCGAACCTGCGACCTCAGCCTCCGCAAGGCTGCGCTCTATCCGACTGAGCTACGGGAACATGTTATTATTGATTTTGAGCCAATCTTGCAATATTATTTGAGCGGCTTGAGCGTGAGCCAGATTTTTATTTGGCTGTAGTCGCTGGGCTAATTTACTGGTAAAATCTTCATTAAATACGATGATTTTTAGATCTGTTGGGATTTGTTTTTTTAAAGCTTGAATATATTTTTCAGTAAAGCTTATTTGCTCGGAGTGTGATTGGTTTTTAATCCGGCCAACAATTAAGTGATTAATCTGATTGTCCTTAATTATTTTTAGGATCCGGCTTATTTGCTTTTTGACCGGCAAATTTAAAGTTTCTAACGCCAAGGGCAAGGCTCCCTGCAATGAAATAGCCACGCCGGTATGTTTTTTGCCGGGATCTAAAGCTAAATAATTTTTTTCGTACCTGTTTCTCTTATGATACATTCTTACAATTAGCCGGTTTAATGTCAATTAGCTTTAATTCTAAATTTTTTTGACCGTTAAAGCTATTTATATACAGATTAAAAACAATGTCAACACTGTCCCCTGTTTTGAATTTTGGCTCTGTGTTTTGAAAATTAAAACATATGCATTGAAAAAATTTTAATGGACTGTTGGGCTCTTGCTTGCAAACGGACAACTTTAAATGTTTATTACCATTACCAACCATGGAAACTGATTTAATGGTCATGTTTTTTAATAAAAATATTGGCTCCGGGTTGTCCATTCCAAACGGCTCTAAAGCTTTGAGTTCATCTACAAGCTGACGATTAATTTCTTGAAAATTAAGCTTATAATCAATTTTTAATTCAGGAATCAGGTGTTTGGCCAGTATTTTTTTTTGCGCGATTTCTGCAATAGCTTTTTGAAATTTTGGAAAATTGGCTTTGGTCACAGTAAAACCTGCGGCTTGACTATGACCGCCATGTTCTTTTAAAAGTTCACCGACCTGATCCAAAGCCTTAATAATATTAAATTGTTCAATGGATCTGGCTGAGCCCCTGATTTGAGCGCCTTCATCAGAATAAATCAGAGCCGGTCGATGGTATTTATCGCAAATTTTACCAGCAACCAGACCAACAATACCTAAAGGCCAATCTTTGCTTCCGGCAATGATGATTTTTTGGTCTTGAGGTTGGATTTTTTCCACGGCATTAAAAATTTTAGTGGTAACTTGTTGTCTTTTTTGATTTCGTTTTTCCAACTCCAAGGCGAATTTTTTGGCTTGTTTGGTTCGAGCTTCATTTAATAAAGCAAAGGCATGATTGGCATGATCCATACGGCCGGCTGCGTTAATGCGAGGCGCGATCTTATAACCAACATCTTGAGTATTAATTATTGGACTATATTCATCTAGTTTTGCCAGTTCTAATAATTGTTTAATACCAGCTCTACGGGTTTTATTTAAAACTATTAAACCATATTTTACCAAAATTCTGTTTTCGTTAATTAAAGGAACCAGATCAGCCACTGTTCCAATAACCACTAAATCGAGCAACCACTTTTCAAAGCCTGGAGAAAAATTACTGTCGCCTTGAGTGCGTATTAAAGCTTGAATAAGCTTGAAAGCCACACCGGCTCCGGAAAGCTCCTTTAAAACGTTTTGATTGGAAAGATGTGGGTTGATAATCGCATGAGCCGGAGGTAGTTTTTTAGGTGGGCTGTGATGATCAGTTAAAATAACCTTAATATTATTCTTTTTCAGATAGCTGATTTCTGCAAGATTTCTAATTCCTGTATCTACTGTAATTAACAATTCTACGCCTTTTTTTTTCAAGTATTGAACCGATTTCATATTAAGGCCATAACCTTCTTTGACTCGGTCGGGAATGTAAATAATCGGTTTTAGACCGTTGGCCAAGAAATATTGATTTACAATTGTTGAGGCGGTAACCCCATCAGCGTCATAATCTCCATAAATACCGATTTTTTTCTTTTTTTTAATAGCATCAATAATTGTTTTAACGGCTGGTTTTATCCCGCTTAGTTTAAATGGATCGTAGCTGTTATTATCATAATCTAAATCAAAAAATTTTTGAGCCTGTTTATGGCCGGATATTCCCCGATTATATAAAATCGTTTGAATAAATTTTGAATATGATGCTAATTTTTTTCTTATTGCCAAACTTGGTTGTGGTTTTAACTTCCAATTTTTCATGATAATTTATGATTTGGGTTTTTGTTAATCCCTAGATTATTAAATAATTACTGAAAGATTTTTTGCCGCTTTTTCAATAAAAAGCTATAGTAAATTAAGAATGATATTTTTTACATTTTGATTTTACCGGCTAGTTGTTAGCTAAAAACTCTATTAACTTATTATAATTTTTGCAATAATTAATTGCAAATAATCATACTTGTTTTTTTATCCAATCATAGCTTTGAATATTCAGTTGATTTGAATCTAAACATGAAATCTGGTATAAACAAATACAATGGAAAAATAAACAAAACATGATGAATTTAAAAATAATTTTAAATGAATTTTTTTTAATAAGTTGCTATGGTTTTTTAAGGGCATAAATTAAAAAGATTAAAATTTTGGGAGGCGTGGCAGAGTGGTCGAATGCGCCGGTCTTGAAAACCGGAGCGCCCGCAAGGGTGCCAGGGGTTCGAATCCCTTCGCCTCCGCAACTTGTATTCAATAATCTTTATTGATTGGCGCTTACCGCAATAACTTTGACCCAGATTTTGGTTAAAATCAATCAGGATGCTACTAGAATCTTAATAATGACCAAGAAAAAATTACAAATATCAATAGATGAATTAAGAGGGGTGGGAATAAAAAATTATAACTTACTTGCTCAACTTGGGATTGAAACAATAGAAGATTTATTATTCTATTTTCCTTTTCGATGGGATGATTTTTCCAATATTCAATTAATTAAAAATTTAAAACCTGAAACTAAAGCTACGATTCAGGGTAAAATTTTTAATATCTGTAATATTCGAAGTCCGTATCGGAAAATGGTTATAACAAAAGCAATTATTAGCGATGAATCAGGCAGTATTGAAACAGTTTGGTATAATCAGCCCTATCTTAAACAAACTTTAAAAAAAGCAATTGAATATCGTTTTCAGGGTAAACCTAAAATAATTAAAAATAAGTTGATTTTTCAAGCTCCATCTTTTGAACCTATTCTGGAAAATAATCAAAATAATCAACCATTAATTCCGGTATATAGCGTAACTCGAGGTATTACTCCTAAAATGATCCGCTTTATTTTAAAGCAAGCTCTTCAATATTTACCTTATCTAGATGATTTTCTTCCTGATTGGATTTTAAAAAAAGCAAATTTGTTAAGTCTGGATCAGGCAATCACTAAAATTCATTTTCCCAAAAACAAACTTGAAATTTCTCAAGCTAAAAAAAGATTAGCCTTTAATGAATTGTTTATTTTTCATTTAAACTACGAATTAAAAAAAAATTTATGGCAAAAAAATCAAGCTAGAAAAATTTCTAAAAAAATTCCTATTATTAAAAAATTCCTAAAAAGTTTAAATTTTAAATTAACTAATGATCAAAAAATTGCTTTATGGGAAATATTGTCTGACTTGGATAAACAGAATCCAATGAATCGATTGCTTGAGGGTGATGTGGGTTCGGGTAAAACAATTGTTGCAATGCTAGCCTGTGTTAACGTGGCTTTAAATAATACTCAAGCTGCTTTGATGGTGCCTAGCGAGATTTTGGCTAGCCAGCATTATCAAACACTGATTAAGTTAGTTACTAACTATTCAATCGCGGTTGGTTTATTAACCAACTCACAAAGTTGGGTAAATTTTAAGATTACGAAAACAGGAAAACTAAAAATCCTACAAAATCCTACAAAAATCAAAAAAGAACGATTGATTGCTTTGATAAAAAAAGGAAACGTAAAAGTTATGATTGGCACCCACTCGATTATTCAACAAAAAATTAATTTTAAAAATTTAAGTTTAGCTATCATTGATGAGCAACATCGTTTTGGAGTGGAACAAAGATCACAAATTATAAATAATTTTTGCAAAAATAAACAAGAAAAAATTCCCCACTTATTATCAATGACCGCCACTCCGATTCCGCGGAGTCTAGCGTTAACTCTTTTTGGAGATTTGAGTTTATCCATAATCAAGCAATTACCCCGAGGCAGAAAAAAGATAATTACCAAAGTAGTTACCCAGGAAAAAAGAAGTCAAGCTTATGCTTTTATTAAAGATCAAATTAATCAAGGAAGGCAAGCTTTTGTAATATGCCCCTTGATTGAAGAATCAACTGTTTTGGAAACCAAAGCAGCGGAACATGAATATCAAAAACTAAGCAAACAAATATTTCCGGATATAGAAATTGGTTTACTGCATGGCAGGTTAAAACCCAGAGAAAAACAAACCGTGATGAAGGGTTTTTTGAACAATAAAATTGCAATTTTAGTAGCCACTTCGGTTATTGAAGTGGGGGTTGACGTGCCTAACGCCACCATCATGGTTATTGAAGGAGCGGAAAGGTTTGGTTTGGCTCAACTGCATCAATTTAGAGGCAGAGTAGGTAGAGGAGCTTACCAGTCGTTTTGCTTGCTTTTTACTGATTCAAATTCAATTAAAACCTGGAAAAGATTAAAATACCTAGAAGCATCTGAGAGTGGTTTTGAGTTAGCTCAAAAGGATTTAAGGCTAAGGGGCCCGGGTGAATTTTTAGGCCAAAGACAGTCTGGTTTTTCAAATTTTACTATCGCGACTTTAGATAATTTAGAATTGATTAAAACCTCTAAACAACTGGCTGAACAATTAACCCTAAAAGATCCAAATTTAATAAAAAACCCTAAGCTTTTATACAAAGTTCAAAAATTCAATAAAGTGCATTTTGAATAAATAATGAAATTTTCATTTTTTGCCTAAAAAAAGGCAACAGTTTGCTTTAAAGTAAAATCATTATTATGGTTTTATTTTTTTTGAGTAATTTTTAGGAATTTGGAAATATTTAATTTTGAGCAAAAAGAACACTATTAAAAGCAAGGCAAGTAAAAACAAAAATATTGGTAGTTTATACCAAGAAAATTGTAAACTCATAGCCAACAAACCGAAAATGAAAGTTAAGAAGAAATAAAAAAAATAAACAAATCTTTGAGAATAACCTTGATCAATTAAAAAGTAATGTAGATGTTGTCGATCACCACCAAGCCAAGGTTTTTGTTTTTGAAGGATTCTTTTGAAAACCACCAGAGAAAAATCTAAAAATATCAATATTAAAATAATAGTTAAAGTAATTATTTTCCCGCCTAAATAAATTGAGAATAATGCCATTAAAGTTCCTATTAATAAGCTGCCCGTACTACCCAAAGTTAACCTACCGGAAAAATTAAAGCCTAAAAACACTAAAAGAATCGCTATTATAGAAATTATCAATATTGAAGTGGCCGGTTGCAAAGCGATTTTTGAAATACTAAGCAATAATAAAAAGAAGAAAACGATTATGCTCACTCCGGGAGCTAATCCATTGACACCATCCAGCCAGTTAAAAGCATTGATAACCAATAAAAACCAAAAAAACGTAACCAACCAACTCAATAACCAAGAAAATTCCCATTCTCCATAAAAAGGCAGCCCAACATGATCAACCGTTGCTTGAGCTATAATAAAAACTAAGGCGATTCCGCTTTGAAATAAAATTTGAATCAAAGCTGTTGCCTTTTTTAAATCATCCCAAATGCCAATAAAAAGTATTATGATAATGGCAAAGATAATACTAAGATAATCTTTTCTTAGGATTGGAAAATCCTGCAAAAAATAATATTGAATATTAAGAAATAATGAAAAAATAAGAGTAAGCCAAACTCCGCCAATCCTTTTTTGTTGATTCATGGCTTGAGAATTATGAGATAACTTAGATTTAATTTTTTTTTCGGCTTTGAAAAAAACCAGTAGAGAAAAAAATACAATTAAAAAAAACCAAATTAAAAATAGACTCATTAGCTTAGGATGATGATTAAAAATAAAAAGGATGAAGCGATGATTAAAATTTTAAGATACGAAAACAAGCTCTTCATTAAGTAAAATTCCATATTCATCTCGAACTCTGGCTTTGGCAAAGCTCATTAATTGTATAATCTCATTGGAAGTTGCTTTGCCTAAATTGTAAATAACATTGCAATGCTCTTGGGGAATTTCCGCGCGACCAATAATTCTGCCAGCTAAACCTACTTTTTCAATTAAATAACCAGCGGGTATGACTTTTATATCGGAAATTTTTTGATTTTGTTTTTTCAAGTCTCGATCATAATAGTATTCTTTAATGAGTTTTTTTAGTTCTTTTTCTCCTTGAACGCCTTGGTAATGAGGATTTTTTTTAATTTGCTCCAGGGGAATATTTTTAAAAACACTCCCAGCCGAAGGAAATTTGTAATGGATCATATTTTTTCTTTGTTGTTTTATTTGTTTAATTTCTTGATCTAATTTGCTGGTAGCTTTTTGTTTTAGTTCTAAACGAGCGCGTAATATTAAAAAATGTTTTTTCGTGGAAAAAACACTTTGACGATACTGAAAATGACATTGTTTATAGTCAAGGGATCCAAAATTTAATCTTTGGCAATCAAAAAATAAAACTTCTTTAACAAAGCTGCTAATACTTTGGCCAAAAGCGCCAGCATTGCCTCTGATTGCTCCCGCGACAGTGCCCGGGATACCGATTAATTTATGAAGTCCGGCATAGCCGGCTTTTATTGAAGTTTTGATTAATTTATTTAAATCGCAACCGGCTTCGACATCAAACAAATTTTCATCGGTTTCAATTTGATCTGCCATTAGGTTGATTACCCAACCATTGTAACCAGCTGAATTGAATAATGTATTACTACCGCCACCGAGAAAAAAATATGGTAAACCTGATTGCTTTATTTCACGAAAAAGCTTTTCAATGTCATCTAAATTTTGGATAACCACATAATACTTTGCTTTGGCATCAACTTTAAAAGTGGTAAGAGCGCCAACATTAAAATTTTCTTTTATTTCATACATTGTCTTTATTTGATTGAAAAATTTATAAGTTAATTTTCAGATAATATCGATTATTTTTTTATCATGGCATGCACCTTCCAAATATCCCCTGCTCCCATGGTTATGAAAATTTGATTAGGTTTAGATTTTTTTCTTACTTTCTGAGCAAGTTTTTGCATGTTTTTACAATAATAGGCCTGACCATTATTTCGGTTAATTGCGTTTACTAAATCTTGAGAATGAACCTTTATTTTACCGGGTTTTTCTCGAGCTGAACCATAAATATCTATAATATAAACTTGATCAATTCCGGATAAAGCATGGACAAATTCTTGAAATAAACTTTTAGTTCGGGTAAAAGTATGGGGGTGAAAAGCCACGATTATTTCTTGTTCCGGAAATCTTTCCCGAGCTGATTCATAGGTAGCCATGATTTCATTAGGATGGTGAGCGTAATCATCAAACAATTTTGTATCTTTGAAGATTCCCATGTACTGAAAACGACGTTGACTTGACTTAAAACTAATAAGATACGAACAGGCGGTTTGTTCGTCAATTTTTAACACTTTCGCGGCGGCAATTGCAGCCAAAGCATTTAAAGCATTATGCCGGCCGAATAATCTGATTTTTAATGTAAAATTTTGCTGATCAGGACCCTTGAATTTAATAACTTGCAATGTTTTTGTTTGGTTAGTGGTTCTTGATTTAACTTGATAAATTGCCGATTGTTTCCAATTATAACTGAAGCTGACTTTTTGGCAGTTAATTTTTTTGGATAAAGTGTAGCTAACCTTGTCAGATTTATTATAAATCAAATAACCTTTTTTGGGAATGCTTTTTAAAAAATTTAGAAAAGTTTGCTGATAGTGCTCTTGATTTTTAAAGAAGTCGGGATGATCATAATCAACATTTGTTAAGATTACCAATTTGGGTTTTAAATATTGAAATTTATTTTGATATTCATCGGCCTCTAAAACAAAAAAATCACTAGATCCGGTTAATGAGCTAGTTTTCCAATTATTGACTCGACTCCCAACAATAGCGGTTGGACTTAAACCGGCTTTTGCTAAAATATGAGCGATCATGCCTGTAGTGGTGGTTTTTCCATGAGTACCGCAAACCGCGATTCCATGTTTACGATTGAATAACTGAGCGATAAATTCTGCATAGTTGATTGAAGGTATTTTTAATGTCAGCGCCTTTTGTATAATTGGATTATCTTGATTATAAGCGGTTGAATAAACAACCAAATCACAATCTGGTTTCAGGTTGCTTGATAGAAAATTTTCATAAACTTGAATTTTTTTATTTTTTAGTTGTTCATCAGTAAAAAAAACATCCTGGGAATCAGAACCACTAACGTGAATTCCCGAGTCGGTTAAAATCTCAGCCAAGGCTGTCATGGCCACGCCTTTAATACCAACAAGATGAATTTTTTTAAGCTTGTTAAGGTTAAATATTTTATTCACGACTAATGAACTAAATTGCTTAGAGAAAAAACATCAGAAAAGGCTTCAACGTCAACATATTTAACTTGACCGTCAAAAGGTTCGGCCCAAAAAAAACGAAAATCTCTTTTATCTTGAGTATAAACAGAATTAATATTTCCTTGATTTAAAGCAATTGCCTGACCATTTTGATCCCTAACCACCGCAATAATATCAATTTGCTTAAAAGAGTAATCACTTCTATTAACGACTTGAAATATTATTTCAAAATAACTCCCTCCGGTCTGAGTATGTTGATAATCTAAATTTAGGATTTCTAAGGAAGGGCGATTATAATCCTTAAATTCATGAAGCCTTTGATTATTAATTGTTATTTTAGCTTGATCCGGAGCTTTGGGGCAATTAATATTAAGCTCTACTACGGGGCGATCTTGATTGGGTAAAATATAAGTCTGGCCTGATCTGAAGCAGGTTAATTGTTCAGAACCGGAAAAAAAGTTTAAATCATATTGAATTTGATTAAATCCGTACTTGGAATTGTCATTTTTTAAATAAAAAACAACATCATAATTGTTCTGATTTGAAATTATTTCAGGATCATGAACTTGTAAAGGTTCAAGATCCGGATTTTGTTGACATGTTTGTGCGCAAGGACCGCCGCAATCAACGCCCAATTCTCCTTGATTTTGTTTCTGATCATTACATGTTGGTTGAGTAAAATACCAATATAAAAAACCTATAAAGCCGGAAAACATTAGCAGATAAAACAGAATGATTAAGATTTGTTTGATTTTTCTATGCATGGAAATTTTTAATGTTGCAAATAAAAAACCCATGGTTCTGGCGACGACCTACTCTTGCCCGCCAAAGCTTATTTTGTTAAATAAACTTTGGCGGGCTACCATCGGCGCTGGTAAGCTTAACTTCTGAGTTCGGGATGGGATCAGGTGTTGCCTTACCGCTAGAGTCACCAGAACCATGAGTTTTTACAAGCTGCTTGCGGTTAAAAAAACAACTCCGATAAGCAAAGCAAGCATGATGATGGTGGTGCTGAATTTTAAACTTTGTTTCATGAATTACAATATATTAAAAAATTGTTCGATTGTCAATTTAAATATTACTTAGCGGCTTAAATAACGGCTTAATTTTTAAGTTTTTTAAATACAACCAATAAAGGGCTAGCTAAAAAAATCGAAGAATAGGTTCCGCTAATAATCCCGATAATCAAGGTTAAAACAAAATAATAAATAGTTTCTCCGCCAAACAATAAAATAGCAAAAAGCACAATCAAGGTAGTAATGGAGGTGTTAATAGATCGACCAATAACTTGATTAACACTTTTATTGACAACTGCTTCAAAAGCTTGATTGCCTTTTTTTAGAATATTTTCTCTGATTCGATCTAACACAATAATAGTGTCGTTTACCGAATAGCCCAAAATTGTCAGTAAAGCCGCGATAAAGTAGGAATCAATTTGAACATTATAAAAATGACCCAAAACAGAAAAAATTCCAAGGGTAATTAATATATCGTGAATTAAAGCGATAATAGCAACTAAAGCATAGCGCAAAGATTCGTATTTGTTTAATTGACTGGAAACTTTTTTAAAAGCTAAAGCAATATAAATAACTATGGCAACTAAAACAACCAATATCGCTTTTTGAGCGTTGCCTTTCAATTCCTTACCAATGGTTGGACCAATAGAGTCGTATTTGATTTCAGTGATTGGATTATTAACTTGCTCTGTATTTGCTTGTTTATTGTTTAATTGTTTTTTTAAAATTTGAAGAATCTGCTGGTGGTCTTTTTCCTCTAAGTGAGTAGTTTTGATTAGAAACTGGTTTTCTGTCACTGGTTGCACCGTATAGTTACCTAAAATATCTTGAAATTCAGGTTCTTGTTGTTTTTGGTTTAGGATCTGTTTAATATCTTGAGTATTTATTTGATCTTGATTGGTTTGAATTCTCATCAAAGAACCGCCGGTAAAGTCAATACCTAAATTTAAACCAAATATACTTAAAGCCATGATACTGACCAACATTAATAAACCGGAAAATATCAAATAAACTTTTTTATGTTGGATTATTTTTAACATAATTTAATAATGATCTTAAACTGAACAAATATACAGAAAAAAACTTTAAAAATCAAATACTTATTGGTTTTATTCTGGAGAATAGCTATCT
>WJJI01000012.1 GCA_014729795.1 Candidatus Moraniibacteriota bacterium | reverse complement strand
TTGTAGCATAAGGTATCTTGGATCATAGCTATTCATGTTGTTAAGATAAATTTTAATTCTTTATCTTAACTTAAAAGTGTAAACTCTTTTGCTGCAATGCTAACAAATTTTATCGCCTTGATAATCCGCGCTGTTGGCAATCACTTGAGTATTCACGCAACCGTTGTGCCAGTTCTTGTTTAACCCGTCCGCTCGGTTATGAAAATCATTGGTATCGGTGAAGTCGGCATTAAAGGTTTGGCATTTGGCTTTAAAGCTTTGCTTAATCTGCTGTGCATTTTTTGGTTGAGTGGGATTTTCTTGATTATAGGCTTCTACCAAATGCTCAATGGTAAAACCATAGTCAGCTAGCATTTGTTTAAAGGCTTGCTTTTTTTCCTGAGCTTTGGCTGATAATTGTTCAAACCATTGGGTTATCGTTTGATTTTCTGTCATTTCAAACAGTTCAGCCAAAGTTAACTGCTGTTCTCCCTTTTCCGCTCTTCTTTGATTATATAAAATATGCAAATCTGTTAATTTAAAACCGGTTTTAGTTTGGGTTTCTTTTAATTTAAGCTTCATGTCTCTGGGATCAGCCGCCCAAGTGTCAATATCTAAAGTAAAAATATGAGCAATGTCTGCCCTGGAGGCTTTTACTGCTTGAGTTTGGTTGTTGATATATAGCAAATCCATTGGTTTTAAACCATGCTCGGCCTCTACTTGCGCCAACGCTTGCTGTATTTGTTCGGGAGTTTTACCTTCATTGCTTTGTAAAAAATTACTTACATCAAAATTCACAAACTCGGCTACGTCTCTAAAATTTTTTTTATCATTTGGATTTTCTAAATTCCAAAGATAAATAATTTCATTTAGTTCCAAATTTTTTTGCTTTCTTATTGTGGCCAGTTCTTGTTTAAAGGCCTGCTTACTTATAGTGGCCTGGTTCATCCATCCGGTAATATTAATATCTCCTGCTTGACCCTGACTGTACCAATTAAAATAAAAACTCCAAATTATTGAAGTTATTACCCCTAAAGTTATCGAGCCTAAAAACAAAGCATGATAGTTTTTGAGTTTTGTTTTCTTTATTAAGCTAAAATCTTGCTTAAACCAAGCTAAACTTGACTTAACCAGTTTATCGATGTTGCGATTGCGATTTTTTTTAGTTTTCATTTTATTTGATTTTTTTGTTTATTTAATTATAATAAAAAATAATTATTAACACAAGCCCATGCAAGAAGATCGATCTGCCACCGGCACTCTCGCCTTTTTAATTCTTGTTGTAAATGTCGGGATTTTTATCATCTTGATTTTACAACTCAATTCCCAAAAAAAACTCCAAACAGTTCTTGAAGAATTTACTGAAAATAATCAGCAACAAAAAACCCAAGAAATTACTTCTAAAAAAACCACAAGCTCTTCGAGTCAAACCGGCCAAACCCAATCATCAGACCAATCAACCAATCAAGACTCCGAGCAAGATCAGAGTGATGATGATGAGTCTGATCAAGATTCAGATCAAGATCCGCCCCGGGCTGATCATCAAGCAAAAAAAATATTTGCGGAGTTTGCTGATAACCAAGAACAAGCCGATTTAGAATATCAAAACAAAACCATCTCTATTCAAGGACAATTAGATGAAATCACCGAAACCGACTCGGATAAAGTCAAAATCACCCTTGAAGCCGGAGACGATCAATACATTGCCTGTCTAAGTAAGATAAGCCAATCCAACACTCAAACCATTGTTGAAGATCAAGTTAACGACCAAGACGAAATTGTTGTTAAGGGAATAGTCGATGGGCTTTACGAAGACGAATTGGAGTTAGAAAATTGTCAATTGGTTCAAGATTAAAAAATCCACGTAAACTATTTGTTGTTGCTATTAAGTAAAGAATTATTTACTATTTTTGTTAATATCATAGAAGCTTGAGAAGCGAAAACTTCATAAAAATCCAACTCTCGGCTAGTAAGCTGGGAACTATCCTCAAAACCCAACAACACAAAACCCAACAAAGCCTTTTCTGATTTTAACGGCAAAATTAAAACATGCTCAATATTTTTTAGCCAGCCAAAAGCCTTTATTGTTCTTTTGTCCGTAACTTGAGTTCTCTCTTGCTTGGTAATTAATTTACTTAAAACTTTGATTTTTTTTATATATAAACAATTTTTTACCTGATCAATATTTTTGAGTCCCCGTTCTTGAATCAAACTAAAACATTCTTGCTTCTCCTTTTTAAAAAATAACGCCGAAGCGCTGGCTTGGCTTAAATTTTTTGCCGACTCGGTTATTAATTTGTAAATCTTGCTTTTCTTTTTAGCTCGAGTCTCGGCTAAATCAAGTAAAACCGAAATCCTTCTGTTAACCGTGCCAAGATATTTGAAAAGTTCCAACATTCTGCGTCTGCTACGAACCCTTTCTGTTATATCGGATATAATAACCACCACCGCGGGTTTTTTTTGCTTAAATTTTATTAAATCAACATATTTAAGCGGATGAATACGAATCGAGTATATCAAATTATTACTAAAATCATTAATTTCGCTCTCATTGGATTCTCCATTTAATGCTTTTTGCCAAGCTAATTTCCAAAATTTTTTTAATTGACACTTTTTAACTTTACAAAGCGGATGAAAAACTTGTAAAAAATTTAAACCATTATAATTTTTATCTTTTGAGGTTTTTCTTATTTTCCAATTTAACAAAGAACGATTATGTCTAATAATTCTTGCCTGTTTATCTAACAAACAAACAATCTGGGGTAGATTATCAACTGTCGCCTCCCATTGTTTTTTTACCTCAGCTAATTTTTGATTAGCCTGCTTTCTCTCCAAGAAAGCGCTCAGTCTATTAGCTATATTCTTAATTAAATTCTCCTCAATCACCCTTACAAATAAATTCTCTTTGGGATATGAAGCTCTTATCCAACCAACGGTTTGCTTATTTTGTTTAATCTTTGCTTTTATCGCTTGTTTGTATCTTTTCTTAAAACGTTTAAATTTATGATTATAAATAGATACCTCCACGTTTACTTTCCGGGGAAACCCCATACTCATCGGGATAATCTCTTGAACTAAAGCTTGGCAAATCCTCTTAATGTCCTGAGTCGATCTGGCTATTTTTTCCAGCTCGTAAAGGCTATGCAATTCTTTTACTCGCTCTTTTAGTGCCTCTCTAATCCTTACATTTTCAGTAATATCCCTGACCAACGCTAAACTGGCTGGTTCGCCCTTCCATTTAATTAAAGAAACCCTGATTTCAACTGGAATTATTGATCTGGTTTTAGTTAACACTCTAATTTCGTAAGTGTCTGGCGGCTTTTTGCCTTGCATTCTTTGTTTATGACGTTGTTGCACCTTTTCCTGATCTGGCTTATAAATAACATCAAAAAAACTTAAACTCATAAGCTCGGATTTTGAATAACCGGTTAACTTACAAGCTTGTTTGTTTACAAAACAAAAAAACCCGCTAGCGGGTAATATAAAAATCGCATCATTAGCTTTTTCTATAATCAGCTTAAAGAGCCTCTTTTCTTGTTCCTCCTGTTTCATTTTTTAAGATTCAAATCTTAAACTCTATTCAAATTCTACTTAATTTAAGCCTTGTCCTTTTATTATATACCCATCATCATAAAAATCAAATATAAAACGCGCCCTGTTACGATCAAACCCTATCTAAATAAAAAGATTAACCACAATATCGTAAGTACCTAATTGATTTTTCCTCAAAAAGACCATTGCCGCTTCTTGATTTTGAAAATTCTCTATCAAGCTTGGATAATAAATATTTCCAAAGCTTGTTAATTTATCTTTTTTATTTAGGTTTTTATCAAATAAAACCAGGTTTAAATCACCTTGGAGCGGATCTTCTCTGGGTAATCCAAAAGCTTGCGCGCTTGCAATCCAGGCAATTAAATATCCTTGTGATTGATTTTGAACCGCGATGCCGGGAAAAAATTGATTGATATCGGTTTTACTTTCTACTGCTCTAATATCACCCCAGCCATTCTCATCCATAGTTCTTAGCATGATTTGGGCTTTTTTTTCACCGGCGGTATCATAAATTCGCCAAACCAAATAAATCCTATCTTGTTCATCCATGCTAGCGGAAAAGTGCCTTGAATCAAAATTAGAATTAGATAAACTTTGCCAATCTGTCCAAGTTTCTCCTTGATCTTTTGATTTGGCGTATTGTATTTGCTGCTCGCCTTGCCCTAAAGAAGCATACATCAGCAAATGAAGATTTTTCTTGCTATCTTGCAAAATCAACGGCCTGGATTGAGTTTTATTAGCCATTGGATTAACGTTTTTCCACTCGCTCCAAGTCTGACCTTTATCCGTTGATTTAATAAATTTAACCTGTTGTTTCTGAAACTGCTGATCTTTACCTTCCCAAACTATATAAATCCCATTCTCGCCACAATCAATGTATGGGTGTTCCTGCCAATATAAGTTATAATTACTATAGCCCTGAACCTGTGCGATATTGCGCCACGGTTGCCAATTCAAACCATCTTGCGATTGCGTATATTTTATTTGCCGATAATTTTTTCGATACGGTTGATCCGACCCATACCAAACCAAATGCAAAGTACCCTGCTCGTCAATATCAATGCTCGGCACCCGCTGATCTAAATCTCCGGGGAAAAAAGCTACTGGCTTCCGAGTTCCGGAAATCCGCCAATCCGAGTCAACTTTACTTAGTTTAGCTACGTAAATTTGATGATCGCCTTGATATTTTTTACGATAAGCAATAAAATAATCCCCTTGTTTATTCCTAACGATTTTTCTTTGACCTGGATAGCCCAAAGCTCTTCGATCGTCAGTTTGATCAATTACTAACTCTTTATGGTTTAATTCCCGTAAAACCATTTGTTCTTGTTCGGATTTGTTTGAATTCTTAATTTTTGGCGCAATATTCTTTGTAATATCGTTATTAACCGGTGTTACTTCTTTATTATGATAATTTATATCAATTTGTTCAAGATTTTCTTTTTCATCCATAATCTCAATGTTAACGATATCTTTCTTTTCTTCAGCATTAAAGACAATAAAACCAAATACGATAATTATTAAAACCGCCGCTATTTCTATCAAGGTGGTTAAGTTTTTCTTGCTCATTTTAAACATTTTACCTCTATTTGTTAATTTTCTTGGTTTTCTTCTGGAATTAAAAACAATTCTTGTTTGTAAATATTACTGAAGATGCTTCGACTCTGGTCTTCTTGATCAAGAATAATGCTGTTTTGCTCAAAAATATTACTGTCAAAATAATTATCTCTGGTGTTTTTGTACGCGTACAAGGCCTTGTCGTTGTTTAAATAATGATTATTCTGAAAATAATTATCGCTGGATTTTTTATTAAGACGAGTTCCTGATTTGTTATTCTTGATCATATTATCGACAACAACATTAGAATGCGAGTCGTAAACCGCGACTCCATCAACATTCCCGGAAATAAAATTATCCATTACTAAATTATTATTTGACTGTCGATCTAGCATTATCCCATGCAGCCGATTATCCACGCTTTGGTTGTTTCTAATAATATTATTATAACATCGCTTTGAGGTAATAATACCGTGATTGCCGTTATCGTGAACATGATTATCTTCAATTAACAAATTATTGGAGTCATCATGCGGATCAATACCATACTCGATATTATTATAAAAATGATTATTTTTTATTAACATGCCTGTCGCGCCGTAAGTATAAAATCCAAAATAATTATCATGAATACTGTTGCCAGCTACAACCCCGGTTACCAAGTTATGATGTAAACTGTTGTCGTCTATTTTCCAACCAATCCCATAGGGTCCGCCAAAAGGTTTACCTCTGGTGGGCAATCCAAGATGACCTAAGTAAGCTATTTCCGAATCTAAAATATCCATACGACCGCTATTTTTCTGCAAAATATAGCTCCTACCATCTTCCGGAATATAATCAAAATCATTATTTTGATCATCCCAAGAGGTAATCTTTGTGGCTTTAATTAAAATACTCCCCCGATCCGACTTAATCCAAACAAATTTTTCTTGATTGCTTTGCATTTTTAACCAATTTACCTCCTCGCCATCGATCACTAAAATTACATCATCTTCTAAGTCAAGATTGGCTTTTAACAACCATTGCCCTTGACCCAAATTTTCAATTAAATTTTCCTGACTAAATCTTTGCGCGATATCTCCAATCGTCACCCAACCGCCTCGACCTTTAATGGAAATTGTATTATTGGCTTGATTATAAGTATATAAGAGCGCAACGTTATTAACAAAATTCTCTTTCTGCAGAGGTTGGCGTAAATCATCTATTGGTATAGCTACTCTGGTGCCGGTCAAAACCGTATAAGCGCTTACCGCTTGAGTTTTATCTTGATTTAAAACTTGTTCATCTGCTGCAATGTTAAATTTCTGCTTAATGATTTCCAATGAATCTTTTGGCTTTAATTGATAATAACCATACCGATCTTGTTTAATTTGCTTTAATAACTGTTGCTTTTTGTTTTCAAGGTCCGTTTCAGACAAAAAACTAATCTTGTCCATGGAGTTAACTTCCACTCCGGCCTGTTTTCTCATTGATGCCAACTTTTGAGCCTGTTGCTGTTTAGATTCAAACAGACCGGTATAGCTCAAAACAAAAAAAGTCATCAAAGCTACAATCCACAATGACCCCACGTAGGGATAGATTACCCTGAGCATGCCGATCTTGAACAATCGAGACTTATCCCAACGAGTCACCCAAGATTGACGGCCGATTGTTAATAAAGTATAAAATTTAATCAAGCTCATGAAGTAATTCATGGCTATATATAAAGGCAAAATAAAAATCAAACCTGGATTTCTTATTATTAATTCAATCATCTTGACTCCTCTACTAAAAAACCACCAACCTAAAATAATCAAAACAACGAGCCAATGTCCTTTTGCCATAGCGATAATCAAAAAAATTGGCCCCAAAATCAAGACAAAAGGTTGAATAAACCGATCCAAAGTGTGTAGCGCCAACAATCTTTGTTTCCAAATCCAACCCGAAAATATTGATTTAATATCCGCTCGCCAACTATTTCTTGTCCATCTTACCAATTGTTTAATAAAGTTCCCCATCTTTGCCGAGCCGGGTGTTTTAACTAAAATATTTTTTAAATAAAGCACTTTCCAGCCTTGACTCATCACCAAATGTGATAAATATTTATCATCTCCGCTAATACATTTCTCGCCCATGAATTTTTCTTGCACTAAATCTCCCATCAAATTCTTAATAGCTTTTCTTCGGTAAACGGCGGTCCTTCCGCTCAAACAAGTTAAACCGCTACCGGTACCGGCTAAAAAATTTAATTCGTTGTAAAAACGATTATGTAAATGAAATTTAAATAACTTGCGCGCTAAAGTATCCGCCTTAAGAACATCTTGTCTTGGCGCGACTCCGCCTACTTTTTCATTCTCAAAAGGTCCGGTTAGCTTATCTTTAATGCCTGAACCCCAAACAGTATCACTGTCAACCAAAGCCACAATCTTGCCTCTAGCGATTTCTACTCCATCCTCTAAGGCTTCTCTTTTACCTGGTCGTTCTGTAATGTAAAGTTTGGCTCTGTTTTTGTTTACCAATTGCTTGGTAAAATCCTTAAAAACTTTAATATTCTCCTTATCGGTGTAATCAATAACCGCGATAATTTCATTTACTCGATTTCTCTTCCAAGAATTCAAGGCTCGCCTAAACATCATTGGATCTTCATTATAAACCGGAGTTACTACCGACAAGCTGGCTTTAAGATTACCCCTGGGGCTGTGATAAAAAAAAGTCAAAAACTTTTTAGTCAGCCAAACACCCCACCGCCATACCCCAATAACGCCAATCGGCGAATAAAGCCAAATGAGTTCCGAAATTTCCTGCCAATTATTCTTCATGTCTTTGTTTTTATATTTATTTTTTATTTTTTTGCTTACGATAATCCATGAATTCTTGGTTCACTTGTATCACTTGTTCCAACATATTCATAGAAATATCCGTATTGCTTCTCGCCCAATCTAAAAAAGCGCTGGTATCTTTCGGCAAGCACATGCCATCAAAAGGACCAAGGTCCCTTAAGCCGTATTTTTCATTCCAAATCCCCTCAGCGCTAGTTGCTGTAATGCTAAAAATCTTATCCGCGTCTAAATTTAGCTTTTCTGCCACCATACGCATTTCATTAAAGAAAGAAATTTTTGCCGCGTTAAACAAATTATGCACATATTTCTGCATTTCCGCTCCTTCTACGCTTAGTCTATAAATTGGACACTTAAACCGAGAGTATATTTTTTCCAACATCCGATAAGATCTTTCATCATAAGCGCCGATCAATACAACCCAAGGATTGGAAAAATCCTGCACCGAACTTTTTTCCCGTAAATATTCCGGATTCATACAATAACCAAAATCAACGCCTGTTTTCTTACCTGAATATTTTTCTACATTTCCGGCAATTAAGTCTCTGGTTGTACCTGGTGGCATGGTGCTTCTGCCGACTAATAAAAAATAATCTTTTTTATTTTTTAGCTTTTTACCCAAACTAATAGCAGCTGTTTTCAAATAATCTAGCTTTACTTTGCCGTTTACCGTGGGGGTGGAAACCGTGAATATATAGGTATCAATATCTTGAATTTTAATTTTATCGGGCGTGTCAGCGTTATAACCCTGTTTTTTTAAATCGGATAACAATTCTTTATTAATATCAAAAAAATAAACTTCGTGGCCGCCTTTAATTAAACCCTTGCCTGTTGCTTGGCCAACCACTCCGCTACCAATAATTGCAATTTTCGCCATAATTACATTATACTAATTAACCCTTGCCGTTTATGCGCCAATTCATTCACTTTTAATAAACATCAAAAGCTAATTTATAAAAAATACTAATATATATATACATCTATCCCTTTGTTTTACTTAATCTTTAAGCTCTCCAGTTTAACCAAATAAATTATAAAAAAAAACGCCTTCAAAAAAATAAATTGATTTTTATAATAAATCTTAACTATCAATCAACCCAAATTTAAAATTAAAAGGTTAACAATTTTGCTAACCTCTGTTTATAACATATAATTAATATTTGTAAATATAAAAACCGGGGGCTTTAATGTTTTAAGTTCACGATTTCCGATTTTATAGGTAAAAAAATGATTTAAACCTCAAAAAGCCAACAAGCGTTTTTGTTAAACATCTATTTATTTTGATTTTCTGGATATTTTTCTTAAATTAAATTATAGTCTATAATTGCATTTTAGCAAGTTAAACAAATTTCTGAATTAGTATTAAAATAACCTAATGCGTGGAAATAAAAATAACTTTTTTTGGATTCTTGGTTTTTTGAGCTTGCTTGCAACGGTTATTTTTATAATTGTTTTGGCTCATCTTGATTTAATCCCTTCCATTGTTAAAAAATTTCCTCATAGTGATTATTACTTACATTTTCTATTATATGGATTGTTGGGTCTATGTTTCCATAAAGCTCTTAACCATAAAGCTGTTTTTCTTTTTAAAATTGCCCTGCCTTTAGCTTTCCTTATTCTAGCGTTTTTTACGACTTTGGAAGAATTTTCTCAGCTTTTCTCACAAAACCGCACTTTTGATCTTGTGGATCTATTTTTATCCTTATGCGGTATCTTTTCTTTTATTTTTGTCCATGATCTGATTCTGTTTTCATTCAAACCTAAACTAATAAAACCCTAATCGGTTAATTAGTCCGCTTGCGAATTTTATCCGTTTGATGCTTTTTTGAATTGACGGATAAGTATTTAGCAATTTTCCCGATCAACCCTGGCTAACTTTATCTGTTTAATGGCGCTACTAAAAAAACAACCATCAAATAATTATTCATTTCCATTATTTTAGAAATTATACGTTCAAAAAACTTTATTTACCTAAACCAAATAATGGTTTGAATTATCGCCAAACTAAAACCCCAATGTCTCCAACATTGGCGCCGGTAGCTCCTTTTGTGGTAAGCACGCCTCCAAGTTTTTGCAGCAATCGGTAACTATCATGACGTTTTAAATAATCATTCAAATCAATCTTTTGCTGTTTGATTCTTTTTATCGCCTCTTGATCCACCAAGCCTCCGCAAGCTTGTGCAATAAAATCCACCCCATCGGTGCCACAACAAGCCAAACCCCACTTACGTTGATAAAATCCGGAGTTAGCCCCGTTTTTTTGTAAATCAATCATAATTTTTTCAAGCAAACGTCCCGTAAGTTCTTGATTTCGGCCCCCTAGGCCGGCCGATCCTTTAATTTTAACTGTTGGCTCGCCCCCGAAAATATAAGCCGAGCTTTTCTCGTTTTCAACCTCCAGCAGTTTAAGAAAATCCAACCATAAATTCTCAGCTTCAACCTCAATATTCTCTCTAATTGAATCAATTCGATAAATTGGCTCAAAGCCCTGCTTTGTAGCCATAGCTCCTAAAGCCCGTAAAGCTGTTTCATTATTGGCTATTAGAAAATTATGAGTGCGAGGCGTTATTTTTTTTAAAGTCTCCTTGGTTTCCCCCTTTTTTCCTTTGTTTAAATAAGTTCCAACACTGTCAGGTATTTTTCTGCTTAAACCATATTTTTCTATAATTCCTAAAGCTTGCCGAAAAGTGGTTTTGTCATAATAAGTCGGGCCTGAGGCGATTACAGTCAAAGAGTCCCCCACTACGTCAGATATTATCAAGCTTAAAAACAAAGCATCGCCATAATGTTGAGCCAATCTGCCGCCTTTAACCTGAGACACATGCTTGCGCACGCAATTGATTTCCTTAATATTAGCTCCGCTTTTAATTAAAAGCTCAAATGTTTTTTGTTTTTCTCGTAAACTGATTCCCGGACTAGGTAACGCAAACAAAGATGAACCGCCACCCGAAATCAAACAAACCACTACGTCTTGTTTGTTAATTTTATATTTTTGTTTTAAAGCTAAAATTTTTTGCGCTCCGGTCAAGCTACCGGCATTTGGCAAGGGATGTCCCCCTTGAATAAACTCAATTTTGTCTAACTGATCCTGTGTTTGTACACCAACCACCACTCCGGCGGTAATCCTTGCTCCAAGTTTCTGTTCTAGCGCCGCTGCCATTTTCTTGGCCGACTTGCCTAAACCGATTACAAAAATCCGTTTATTCTTAATATTAAAGCTTTCTTTGCCAACCTTAAGTTTATTCCGGTTCAACTCAATCTGATCATCCAAAAGCTTTGTGGGCAAGACCGCCTCGATTCCTTGCTCTAACATCTCGATAATCCGCCGTTGCCAATCGGTTAATTTATGATTCAGTAGCTTTACTTTAACCATTATTTTTACATTTAAACCTAAAGCTTAAATCCTAACGCCGCTTCTTAATTCATAGTATTATATACTGAAAACTAAAAAAGAAAAATGCGTGATCAAAATCTCGCTAAATGAATTTGGTGTCCAGATTTGCGATTATCATTTATATCAGAAAGCTCTTAGGATAATCGCTCAAAACTCGAAAACCCGAATTTGTAACCAAAACCACGTCTTCAAGCCTTACCCCTCCCAAATCGGAATAATATAAACCTGGCTCAATTGTAATAACCTGCCCTGGCTCTAAAACTTGGTCGTTAAATTTACTAATTAAGGGAGCTTCATGAATGTCTAAGCCCAACCCATGCCCCAAAGAATGAATAAAGCCTTGTTTATTTTCAGTTTTATAGCCCATTTTTGTTAACAATTCTGTCGCTTTTTGGTGTAAAAAACTACATTCAACCCCTGGTTTAATGAGCTTTATCAAATTTTCTTGAGTCTT
>WJJI01000011.1 GCA_014729795.1 Candidatus Moraniibacteriota bacterium | reverse complement strand
GATACCCCCTCATCCCCTTTTGCAGCCATTTGGAGACTCGGGCGATGGTGGTGGAACTTAAGCCGGTTTGTTGCTCGATTTTTTTGTAAGGCTCTTTGTTATAAAGCATTCGAGCGGCTTTCCAGCGGTTGGCAAACTCGATGATTTCGGATTCGGTCAATAGATCGCGAAAAAACGCCAAAGCTTCATCCTTGGCTTCAAGTAGCAAAATGGCATCCATAAGCTCATCGGTTTTTTGATTTTTCCAATTGTTGGTGGATTGCTGCATGGTTTAACTTAATCTGTCTTTTCGTTGGCTGCCCCTGTTGTTGGAGGTTGGCAGGGTTCTGTCTTCCCAAAACGGTGGAGAAAAAGGGTGTGTTTTGTGACCATAATACTTTATTTAACTAAACCACTTTACTTTGATAAAGTAACGGATTGGAAGATCTATGTCAAGGGACTAAGGGATTTCTAAGGAAAAAGCAATAAAAACAGGCTTTTTATTTAAGAAATACTATAAAAAATACAGTATATCTTAAATAAACTTAATATTTTTGACGAAATCTTTGATAAAAATTGTGGAAATTATCACACCAATCAATGACAAAATTTTTCTCCGGAATTAAAGGTAAAAGATCTTCTTTTAAGTCTTTGGAGCTAATTTTAGCAATTTTTTTATCCAATAACAGAAAAACTTCTTCTATAGAATTGATCTTTAACGTATCTTTGATTTTTTTAAGGTTTGGCGATATTCCCTTTTGCATAAACCAAATTAAATCATAATAGTCTCGGCCTTTTATTTCTATATTACTTTTGCCTTTTTTATAGATTCTTGTAAGGCAGGCATTGATTTTTCCGGCCATTAAAGTCGAAATGTCATAGTGTTTGAGGATTAGACTTAAATTATTAATCATTAAAGGACTTAACTGAGTATTATAAACTCCCGAGATTTTGCTGTTTATTTCAACTTTAACGTGGAGAGCTTCATCAGAATGAGAACTTAAATCAATTAAATTCAAGATAGGGAACTTCATAGTAATTCCTGAGATAATTTCATTTTTTTGAATGGAAAAATAGGTTTGGTCGAGTTCAATTTTTTTAAAATATTGATTAATTTGTTCAGCCAAATGGGTTAGGTCAATTTTTTTACTGGTTTCAAAATCCAAATCTTCACTCATCCTATTTAATCCGAATAATTTTCTAAGACACATTCCTCCGTAAAAAATGAGATCTTTATATTCATTATTGTTATAAATCGCATATAAAATATGATTTTGCAGGGATTCTTTGATTTGAATCCTAATAACATCAAAACCTAAATCAGCATTTTTTAATTGTTTGGTTTTAGCTTTTAAGTCTTTAAGTATAGGGTGCATTTTTTGTTATATTTTTAATAATTTTTAATAATTTAGGGCTATTGGTTTTGTGGGCCATGAAATTCAATTTATCAAAATCTTTTTTAGTAAAATTTTCTAGATTTAAGCGAAAGTCTAAAACAAGATTTCTTTTGTTAAAATTTACCCCCAGTTTTCTTTTTTTATAGTACAAGTAATCTAAAAGGGCCTTCTCTTTAGAGGCTTCAAAGAATTCGTAATTTAAAAAATATTTTTTATTAAAGCCCCAATACATGGATTTTTTTATGTTTCGATAAACAAAAGTATTGATTTTATTTTTGACAATAGAACCTGTTTTTAAACTGATACTGGTTATTCCATAGGTTCCCTGCGTTAGAATATTGTATTTGCTTAAAACATAATCCAAAGAAAGATAAGAAGGATATTTTATAATTCCTGCCAAAAACTCGCTATATTTTGGGTTTTGATAATATTTCAAATAATTTTTTTTAGTAATATAAAAACCTTTTTTAAGAGATATCAGTTCGCCATTTTTTAGCCAATGGTAAATGCTTAATTCCAACGATTTTTTGCTCGCTGTTTTATTGAGGGCAAGTAAAGTATTTATATTAAAGTAGATTAGATTGTCCAATTTTGCTAAATTTATTAGTTTCATTACATATTTTTATTTAAGCAACACTATAAATTTTATAGTATATCCTGAATAAAAGCAAGACTTAAAAATAATATTGGGAAAACTTGAAGGGACTTTTTAAGAAAGAAACTTAAATTTAGGTTTTTAGCTTTTCCAGCTTGGCTTGTTCCTTCGGGTAGGACATTTTTATTTTGCTTTGACAAAATTGGTCAACAAATTTGACAAACAGGGGGTTTTGTGCTATTTTGGTTGGTTCGATAATTTTTATTTTTAATAGTCAATATAAACAGTGATGGAAACAGCTATACCCAGAAAAATTTATAGAACCCTGCTTCAGTTGTCAATTGTTGCCACCGATATTCTTTTGGTATTGGGAGTTTTTTTTTATTTTACTTCTTTTTTAAATTTAAAGGATTTTGAAAATCAAATTTTGGTTAACAGTGGCTCTCTTTTGGCTTTAATGGCATTAATCCAGATAGCGGTTTTTGTGATTTTGGATATTTATAAAAGAGAGATTACCTACTTAAACTTTGAAGAACTGAAAAAGACCTTGAAATCTTTAATGATCGGGCTTTTTTTAAACATTTTATTTTTGGAAACTTTTAGCGCCTCGTTTTTGTTTTTCAAATATTTGATATTAAGTTATTTTATTTTGACTTTACTGATTGTTTTATTTAAATATTTTTATTATTGGATTTATAAAAATAATTATAAAAAGGGCAAATGGGTCAAAAATGTTTTAATTTTTGATGTTTGCCCCACGGGCAGGCTTTTAATGAAAAAACTTAATGAATCGCCACAGTTTGGTTTTAAGCCGGTTGGTTTTATTGATGAAAAAAGAAAACCCGGTTCTATGGTTAGATCCAATTCTTATGAAACCAAAGTCCACCTGCCGGTTTTAGGTAAAATAAAAGATATTGGAAAACTGATAAACAAGTATCAGGTTAACGAGATTTTTATCGCTAACCCCAATATTAATAATAAGGATTTAAAAATAATTAAAAATATTTCTCAAAAATATTCGCTTAGCTATAAATTAATTCCAAGCCTGCTTGGAAAATCATTAAGTAGAGTATTTATTTCCTATTACGGTAATATTGCGGTTTTGGAGGAAAAACAAAAAATTTCTCAAGATTTATTTAATCTGGTCAAAAGGTTGTTTGATTTGATTTTGGCCACACTGGCAATCGCGGTTTTTTCCCCGGTGTTTGTTTTGGTCGCTATTTTAATAAAAAGAGAATCCGGGGGGCCGGTGTTTTTTGTTCAAAAGAGGGCGGGTAAGGACGGAAAAGTTTTTAAAATGTATAAATTCAGGACAATGAAGGTTAGCGCCGCAAAATATCAAAAAAGCCCCAAAGACCAAACCGACAAAAGAATTACAAGGCTTGGAGCTTTTCTTAGAAGAACCAGTTTGGACGAGTTACCCCAATTTTTCAATGTTGTTTTAGGTAATATGAGTATTGTCGGTCCCAGACCGGAAATGCCCCAGATTGTTAAAAAATACAATTCAAGACAAAGACAAAGATTAAATATCAAACCCGGCATAACCGGGATTTGGCAGATTACTGCGGACAGAAACAAACCAATCCATTTGAACTTGGACTATGATTTCTATTACATCGCCAATCAATCCATCTTATTGGATATAATTATTATGATTAGAACTGTTTTGTTTGGGATTGTTGGGAGGAGAGGGGTGTAGGTGACTTCCAAAGGCTTCAGGCAACAGTCCCTCTACAATAGAGGATGAGTTCTCTAAAGCATAAATAAATTGACAAAAAACAAAACAACCAGTTAAAATTATCATATAAGATAATCTGATAATAAATAATTATGCAAAAACAAATAACCATGACCACCTTGTTAAGAAACCCCAAAAAGGTTATAAGCTATATTAAAAAAGGTTTTATTCTAAAGGTATACTCTAACAATAAGTTGATTTTTGATATTTTACCGGCGAAAGAAGAAACCAAAAACAATAATAAACACATGATTAAAGATAAAGACTTGCCCAGTTTTGATTTTGATTTGCCTGATGAAATAAGCAAGAAAGAGATTTATGAAAAATTTGGAAAATAAAATAGTAGCGATTGATGCTAATATTCTTATTTATGCTTCCAGAAAAACCAGCGCTTATTACAAAGTCTCAAGAGAGCTGATTTTAAAAGGGTTAAACAATAAAATCCAGCTTTGTATAGCGGATAAGACTTTATTTGAATATTATGCGGTCATTTCCAATATCTTGTTTAAAAACAAGCCTGAATCAGCTATTAAAGCTTACAAATTTTATTTAAATCAAAAAAATCTAATTTATTTACATAGCAGCTTGCATACTAAGGATATTGTTTTTGAACTTCTAAAAACCAAACAAGCAAAGGGGAAGTATATTCATGATCTTGTTTTAGGCGCAATTATTTTGGAAAATGATGTTGATATTTTTATAACCAACAATCAAAAAGACTTTGATTTTTTGAAGGGAGTTGAGGTTTTAAAGCCCATTTGATTACTTCGATTTGTTTTGTAGAGGTTTCTTAATTGAGGGGAAGCGTCAGCTGACACTTTGTTACTTTTTGTATAGTATAACTACACAATATTGTTCTATTTTGTATATTACTAATATTAAAAATGTACTATCAAAGAAAACTCTAGCAAAAAAATCACAAAAAACTTAAACTATAGAAGAGCGATTATTATTACAGGCATGCGCAGAATAGGGAAAACAACCCTTTTAAAAAAGTTTTATGCAGAATTAGAAAATTGCTTGTAGTTTGATTTTGAGAATCCTTTTGATATTAAATTTTTTGAAGAAATCGACTATAAAGACATTTATTTAAATTTTAAACAGAAAAGTTGGCTTTGAAGTTAAAAATAAAGCCTTTAAAGTTGATGTTGATAGATTAAAGAAAATTGTAGAAAGGTTGAAACTGGAGCAATATTTTATAGTTTCAAAAGAATTTTCTAGTTTGGAAGAAAATTTAGTTTATGGTCAGTTTGTTTAGGGAAGCTGAAAAAAAATAAATCAACTTTGAATTATCATCAGCTGGAAACAGTTTTTCAATCAACCAAAAGCGACTCATAGGCCTTAATCAACTCTTTTTTCTGATATTTCCAGGCATATTTTTCGTTTTTGAAGCGGTTTTTAGCATATTCTCCCATTTTTTGGCGTTTTTTAGGGCTGTCTATTAGGTCAACAATGGCTTTAGCAAATTTAATTTCACTGTCTTTTTGTCCATCTTTTACATAAATTGCTGAATTTTTAGCGATTTTTTTGTCTTGAGAAAGCTCATAGGTGACAAAAGGCAGTCCGGCGGCCATATATTCCAAGACTTTATTGTGCAGGGAATTGTCGGTGTAATCGTTTTTAGGCTCCGGGATAAGGCCGATATGAGCAATTTGAAGGTAGTTATTAAGTAAATTCTTATCAGCCCAGCCGGTAAAATGGACCTGTTTTTGGATTTTGTAGTCTTTTGCCATTTGTTTGAGCCTTTTAAAATCGTCCCCATCGCCTAAAAGCGCGAATTTTATGTCTTTTCTGCCTAAATTATGGATTAGATAGCGGATACTTTTTAAAAGCTTATCTACGCCATCCTGGGTACCCATAACACCGAAGTAGAGGGCGAGGAACCCCCTCCTTAATCCTCCCCCTGTACAGGGGGAGGAACTTTCTGATGGGGATTGAGAAGTGATTGAGCTGCTAGATTCTGAGAGAAAATTCCTCCTTAATCCTCCCCCTAGGGAGGGGGAGGAGCTGTTTGATGGGGGTTTAGTAGAGTGTTTTTTAGGGTTAACCGCGTTTTGGACAATGATGCTGGGGGCTTTGAATTTATGTCTGTTTTTTACGGTTTTTTGGCCCAATTCGCAGGTGGAGAGGTGTAAATTACAGGTTTTGAGGGAGAGTTTTTCTAAAAAGAGCAAGGCTTTATATAAAATGTGTTTTTTGTTATTGGAAAATTTGGCCAAAAACATTTCCGGCATTAAATCATGCTGATCATAGACGAATTTAACGCCAAAAAGTTTGAAAAATAGAGCGATTAGGAACATGAAATCAGGGGGGTTGGTGAGGTGCACCACGTCGATTGCGAGCGACGTGGTGGAGGAGAACCCCCTCCTTAATCCTCCCCCTATGGAGGGGGAGGAACTATCTGATGGAGATTGAGGAGTGATTGAGCTGCTAGATTCTGAAGGAGATTCCCTCCTTGATCCTCCCATTGGGGAGGAGCTATCTGATGGGGATTGAGAAGTGAGTGGATCTTTAGATTTTGGGGAAGAATTATTTGATAAGTAGACTTTGATGGCGAGGTAGAAGGAAGCGAGGAAGCTGTAGGAATATTCCCAGAGATAGCCGAAAAAGCCTTGGGGTTTAGGGGGCTGGGGGTAGCGGTGGATGGAGATGTTTTCTAAAAGCTTTTTTTTAGGCTGATTTTTAAGCCCTGGAGAGATAATTGAAACTTGATAGCCTTTTTCAACCAAAGCTTTAGCGGTTAAAAAAACCTTTTGATCTTGGGGAAAAGGTAGGTTTTGGAGGATGATGAGGATGTGTGGCATGGAAGAAAGATAAAGTTTGTTTATGAGTTTAGTTTAGTAGGTTCTGTTGAGAGGGACAATATTGACAATATTTATTTTTTGTGGTAATGTTACGGGTTACGCAAACGCGGACACTAAATAGTTAATTATTTTAAACTAATGGAGAGTTATTCCAACAATCAAATATCGGAATTCGGCCTAATCTTAAAGAGATGGAAGTTTATTCTCTTTTTTGGGATCTTCTTTGCTTGTTTAGCTTTTATTGTCAGTAGTCTTATTACTCCCAAGTATAGCAGTACGGCTAAGATTTTGATTTTGCAGGATAATTTGGACATTGATGCTTACCGGGCGGCTAAGGCTTCGGAATATGCCGGGGAAATTATTGAAAAGGTGGTCGGTTCCTCCAACTTCATGGACGGCGTGGCCGAAAGATACCCGGCGATCGTTAATACTTCCTTTTGGAAAAAAGATTATGATAAACGGCTCGAGGAGTGGAATAAGGTGGTGAAGTCAAATAGTATTGTTAACTCAGGGATAGTTGATTTGGAAGTTGTTTATGAAAATAGAACCGTTAATCAAGAGATTATTTTAGCGGTCATAAAGGAACTAACCGAAAACGGCAAAGTTTACCATGGAAACGAGAATATTAGATTGAATCGAATTAGTGGTCCCATTGTTTCTAACAAACCAACTTTCCCTAACCTTCCTTTAGTGGTCACCATTGGATTAATTTCCGGAATTTTTATTTCGGTAGGCTTGATCTTGGTTTATGGTGAAAAAATTGACAATTGGTTCTACAGGAAGGAAAAATTTTCAAATACGGCTGTTCCCGGTCAAATTCCCTCTTCGCCTAAAGTTTCTTATCAAAATAACAATCTCAATAATCACGGTTATCTAGGGAATCAAGAGTTTGAAGAAAACAATCGCTCGGATGAACCGGCTGAGGATTTTGAGAGAATTAAAGAAGATGAAAAAACCGGGGCGCAGGCTAATAATTTAATTGATCAGGCCGATGATTCCGTTAGACGGGCGAGAATAGCGTATGAAAGATTATTAGAGTCGGTTTAATTTTAAACCGAGCTAATAAGTTTTAATCCCTTCATTATGAATTTCAACAAACTTAAAAAATATACCCGAATCGGATTAAATAAGGTTAAATCGGATATTCAAAGTCGAGTTTTTTTAAGAACCGGCAAATGGATGCCTAAAGTGGAAAAGGTGCAATACACCTTATCTAGTAAATGTAATTTTCGTTGCAAGATGTGTCCTTCTTGGGAAAAAGGTTTTAAAGAAAAAATAGAAGAATATATTTCCAAAGAAAGGATGCTAGAAATAATCGACGAAATGGAAACTTTAGGCATCAAAGAATTTTGTGTTACCGGCGGAGAACCATTACTTTTCTGGAAGAATAAGATTTTTCCTTTATTAAAACACGCTAATCAAAAAGGGTTTTACACCCACTTTGTAACTAACGGCTATCTTTTAACCAAAGAGATCTTAGAAGAGTATAATCGATCGGGCGGAGGACACATCTCGCTTTCCCTAGACGCGCTTAATGCAGAAAAACATGATGATTTAAGAGGTTTTAAAGGCGCTTATGAAGCGTTTCAAAAAGCGGTTAAAGTTTTTAACAAGGGCGATTATTCTAATATTAAGATTAAGCTTAATTTTGTTTTATCCAATGAAAATTTAGATGAAG
>WJJI01000010.1 GCA_014729795.1 Candidatus Moraniibacteriota bacterium | reverse complement strand
TGTGGACTCTGGGGGAGTCGAACCCCCGACCTCCTCGGTGCAAACGAGGCGCTCTAGCCAACTGAGCTAAGAGCCCGAATAATTATATCTGAAAGGGTTTGAAAAATAAGCGGGTGCTTTTGAGTAATAATTTTAGTTTAATCTTGGGAAAAAAGCAATTAAGGTAGGCAATAAGGTGGTTGTTGGTTGATTTTTTCAGGAAAACTTTAATTAATATTTTAATTTTTTGTGTTAATTATAGGAATCTTATCATCAAATATAAATGAGAAATGGC
Source organism: Candidatus Moraniibacteriota bacterium (assembly GCA_014729795.1). GTDB lineage: Bacteria > Patescibacteriota > Minisyncoccia > CAIUEV01 > JAHKAQ01 > WJJI01. The sequence goes on along the minus strand of WJJI01000010.1, from coordinate 16,715 downwards.
GATGGAAATGATCATGACAATAAGTCCAACTTTGATAAATTCTTTAAAAGATATCTTATAGCCGGCTTTTTCAGCCATACCCGCGACTACCAGATTAGCGCTGGCGCCGACCAAAGTGCCGTTGCCGCCCAAGCAGGCCCCAAGAGCCAATGACCACCAGATTGTTTTCAAGTCCGCGGGTGAAAAAGTTGATTGTAGGTCTTGAACCAAAGGAATCATGGTGGCGACAAAGGGGATATTATCAACAAATGCGCTAAAAAAAGCGCCCCCCCATAAGATAAGAGCGCTGGTGGTGGCCAGGTTGCCATGGGTTAATTCAATGAGTTTGGAAGCGGCTACCTGGATAACTCCGACATGTTCAAGAGAACCAACCAGGACAAATAAACCGGCGAAAAAGAAGACGGTAGTCCACTCTATCTCTTCCAAGACCTTTTCTGGATTTTTTTTATCCAGCAATAATAATAAACCGGCGCCAACCAAAGCAATGGTAGCGGCTTCCAGATGGAGCATACCATGTAGGAAAAAACCCAAAACAGTTAAACTTAAAACAAATAATGATTTTTTTATTAGCTTGGGATTTTTTAAACTTTCTTTTTCATTCAAGAGCATTATTTTTTTGATGTCTTTGGGGTTGGCTTGAATACATTTACCGTACTTCCATTTAAAATAAAAAAGCATGACTAAGAAAATTACAACAACAGCTGGTCCTAAATTTACGACAAATTCCATGAATGATAGCTTGGCAGCGCTACCGATTAAAATGTTAGGCGGGTCGCCAATTAGGGTGGCGGTACCGCCAATATTGCTCATTAGAATTTCAACAAATAGAAACGGCAGTGGGTTAATACGTAGATTATGACAAATAACCACGGTCATGGGTATGATCAATAGAACGGTGGTTACATTATCAAGCAAAGCCGAGAAAACCGCGGTTAAAACACTGAAGACCACCATTATCTTCCAGGGATTACCTTTTACTTTTTTTGCGGCTTTAACCGCGATATATTGAAATAGACCGGTTTCTTTTGTAATGGCAACGATAATCATCATACCGATTAGCAGACCGATGGTATTAAAATCAATAGCGCTTACCGCCTCATCTTGGTGATAAAAGCCCATTATGGTGCCGATAAGCACGACCAAAGCACCGCCAAATAAGGCGACAACAGTTCGGTGAATACGTTCAGAAATAATTAAAGCATAGCTTCCTAAAAAAATTAATAATGCCACAATAATCATTGGTGTAGTAACTTCGGAAATTGAAGGAGATGGGATCATAATTTTATTAAATAAATTTTGAATAATTTAAAATAGACATATTCAATAATTCATGAATATGCCTATAAGTATTAATGAAATTTATAAATAGTGCTAATCTTTATCTTGTTCTCTCCAACAAACATCACAATTGTTATGATCACAGTCCGGGTTTTCAATTTTAAAAATTGAATTATAAATAGCTTTTTTAATACATGTGCGGTCAACTATGCCTATTAGTTTACCATCTTGACCAACAACGGGCAAGGAACGAGTAATGCTTTTACTGGCGTAAGCCGCGGCCTCGACCATGGTGTCGTCAGGGTCTAAAGTTTTTCGACATTCAATCATGATTTTGGAAATCGGTTCTTTTTTGTATTTCAAGGAAAAGCAAGTAAGCTGGCCGGGTCGTTCAAAAGCAGAAACCATCGGATCATCCTCTAGATAGTCGGGCAATACTTTTTTGATTAAACATAAGGTGGTAACCATACCCACGGGCTTGAGATTTTCATGCGAGTCGACTGCTACAATAGTGTTGGTTTTTTCTTTAATCATTCTTTCCACTACTTCAGCTAAAGTTTGATCTACTTGAATTACAATCGGATTTTTTTTCATGTATTTTGATACTTTCATGGGAGGATACCTAATTATATTTCTTATGTTAGGAAATCTAGAACGCGATTATAGTAAATTGTTTTATTGATAGAAAAATTATTATGAATATATTGTAATTTACCTTTAAGCAGAAAAGATGTCAACGTGTTGCTAGCCTGCAAATTTTTTAAATTCTTTATTGGAGCTTTTAGAAGATTTTAAGAATTGGAAAATTTAACTTTTTTAATTTTATAAAAAAAGTTTAAGCCGGGACATTTTTATTTTGCTTAATTAGGATTTTTTTAGGTTGACGCGACATATTAAGCAAGGTTGACATAAAATAATATTTGATTATATTTTAGTTAATAATGATTAGAAGATTAGAATTTTTAGCACATTCTAGGATTGAATAATATTGAAAACTTAAGAATCGGATCCCGCAAGTATTTACCGCGGGGTTGGGTCTGATTCGGTATTAAATTACCAAGGTAGTCTCTGCGTTAAGTGGAGATTCGGCGCGTCTCCGTAATCACAGACGAACCGGTGTCGTGTTGATTCACGGAGTCGGTGAGAGCTTTAAATCATAAGATTTAAAGAAATAAGGTGGCAACGCGGGAGAGCCCAGATAATTGGAAAAGCCTCTCGTCCTTAAAAAAACAAGCCTAGAACAGGCTTGGTGTGTTTAATAAGGGCGAGAGGTTTTTTTATTGTCTTGCGCTATTAAAAAAATTACTCTAGAACATACAAGATTTTTAACATTTAATATAAATTTTTTAGGGTGTAATTTCTATAAATTAAAAAATCTATGAACTTAAAACCCAAAAATAAAAACCGGAAGCAAATATTGCCCAGAGTCGGATGGTGGTTTTGGTTTGAGATGGAAGCGAGATTAAACTAATTATTAATTTTTAAAATGACCAACAATAAAATTATATTAAAAGAGCAAGACATTGCTAAGAATTTTTTGAACATTAATTATTATTTAAAGGAAAAATTGGGCAAAATGCCGGAGCCGCCGCTTCACCCGGCAACCAATCAACCTCTAGACCCTAAAGATTTAGAGCCATTATTCGCAAAACAATTAATCGAGCAGGAGTTATCACTGGAGGAAAAGATTGAAATTCCCGAAGAAATTCGTAAAATGTATGCCATGTATCGGCCAACTCCTTTAGTACGGGCTTTAAGATTGGAAAAAGCACTAGAAACGCCAGCAAAAATTTATTTTAAAAATGAAGGCGCGACTTTATCCGGTAGTCATAAAGTGAATACCGCGATTGCTCAGGCTTATTACAATAAAAGCGAAGGAGTGCAAGGCTTGACCACGGAAACAGGCGCAGGGCAATGGGGCTCAGCTCTGAGCATGGCGTGTAATTTTTTTGGTTTAGATTGTTTGGTTTATATGGTAAGAATTTCTTTTAAGCAAAAACCTTATCGGAAAACCATCATGAAGGTTTTTGGCGCTGATATTTTAGCCAGTCCTTCGGAAACAACGAAAGCCGGAAAAAAATTTTTAGAACAAGATCCGGACACTAACGGCAGTTTGGGTATGGCTATTTCCGAGGCGATTGAAATCGCGGCTTCTAAAGAAAAGATTAAGTATTCTTTAGGAAGCGTGCTTAACCACGTGTTGCTTCACCAAACCGTAATCGGAGAAGAAGCCAAGAAGCAGCTACAAGTAGCAGGCGATTATCCTGATAAGGTTATAGGTTGTTGCGGAGGAGGTAGCAACTTTGCCGGTATTGCTTTTTCTTTTTTAGCGGATAAATTAAAAGGCGAGAAATCAGAGATTGAATTTATAGGAGTTGAGCCGGAGAATTGTCCAACTATGTGCGACGGAGAATATAAATATGATTTTGGTGACACCGCGCGGCAAACCCCGCTTTTAAAAATGGAAACTTTGGGTTCGGACTTTGTGCCGCCAGCCGATCATGCCGGAGGTTTGCGTTATCACGGTATTGCGCCGATTTTAGCGTTTTTACATCAGAATCAATTGATTCAGGCAAGAAAATACAAGCAAACCGATGTTTTTGAAGCGGCTTTGACCTTTGCTAAGACCGAGGGAATTATCGTGGCGCCGGAATCCTCTCACGCGGTGAAAGCAGCCATAGATGAAGCGATTAAGTGTAGAGAAAACAATGAAGCAAAGGTGATTTTGTTTAATCTATCCGGTCACGGATTACTTGATTTAAGAGGATATGAAGATTATTTGGCGGGAAAATTGGATAACAATTAAAAACTGAGCTGTTTTTTATTAATTATTAATTTTACTACCTAATGAAAAAAAGGATTTTAACCGGAGACAGGCCTACTGGTAAATTACATATTGGTCATTATTTTGGTTCATTGCGCAATCGAGTTAAATATCAAAAGGAATATGATACGTTTATTATTATTGCCGATGTTCAAGCTTTGACGGATAATTTTAAAACCCCAAGAAAAGTGCGTGAAAATGTTAAAGAAGTGGCCATTGATAATTTAGCGGTTGGGATTGATCCGCAACGCTCCACAATTTTTATTCAGTCATTAATTCCGGAAATCGCGGAGCTTACGATTTTTTATTCAAATTTGGTTACCATTGCCAGGCTTGAACGTAATCCAACGGTAAAGGACGAGTTCAAACAAAAAAAAGAAGTGTTTCAAGACAAGATCACTTATGGATTTTTGGGTTATCCGGTAAGCCAGGCCGCGGATATTACCGTTTTTGACGCTGATTTAGTGCCGGTTGGGGATGATCAGTTGCCTCAGGTGGAGCAAACTCAGGAAATAGTGGGCAAATTTAACCGGATTTACGGTAAAGTTTTAGTAAAACCAGAAGCCGCGATAGACGAGTTTCCCAGAGTGCGGGGTTTGGATGGGAGATCGAAAATGAGCAAAAGCCTGGACAACGCAATTTATTTAGGTGATGAGGCTGAAGAAATTCAAGCCAAGGTAGCTAAAGCTTTGACTGATAAAAATAAGATTAAAATTGACGACAAGGGGAATCCTGATGATTGTACTGTTTTTTATTATCATCAAATTTTTGAGGCGGAAAATTTAGCGCAAATTCGCAAACAATGTCAAACTGGCGTAAGAGGTTGCGTAAATTGTAAGAAAGAGCTAGCAAATAATATTATCCAGAGATTAGCGCCAATTCGCGAAAAAAGAAAATATTATGAAAAAAATCCAAAAGTAGTAGAGGATATATTAAGAAATGGCACGCAAAGAGCTAAAAAAGTAGCGCAAGAGACTTTGGCTAGAGTGAAAAAAAGCATGTTTTTAGACTATTTTAAATAAGACGATTGTAAGCTCGAGGCTCGGAGATACTTGAAAGGTTTTCATGAATTAAAGCTATAGGGGGTTGTTGAAAGTTAATATTTTTGATAATCTAAGATTATAATAGGGTTTGAGTGGGTTTTAAATATCAAACAAGAAAAAATGAGTTCAGATATAATCAATTTAAAGGATTTTGAAAAGTTGGATTTTAGGATTGGGAAGGTTATCCAGGCCGAAGCAATAGAGGAATCAGATAAATTAATTAAATTGGAGGTGGATTTTGGCAAGGAAACAAGAACGATTTTAACCGGGATGCGACAATATTATCAGGAGCAAGATTTTGTGGGTAAAAAGTTGCCTTTTTTGTTAAATTTAAAACCGCGGAAAATAATGGATTATGAGAGTCAAGGAATGCTTTTGGCGGTTGATGTTGAAGGCGAGCCGATATTATTTAAACCTATAAAGGACGTGCCGTTGGGAAGCATAATCCGATAAGATCGTTATTAAACTTGAAGCATTATATTGAATTAGATATAAGTTTTAGGTTGTGAAGTCAGGAAGAGCCAAGTTTTGTTGGTTGTTTTTTTAGTTTTAAAGCTGGAACCAATATGCTAAAAAGAGAATGTTTGAATATATATAAGCGTAACGTAAAGCTCTCTTAAACATTTAACTACTAAATAATTTTATGATAGCGACCATAATCAATGATTGTCGTGATGATAATGCCTTGATGAGACAGGTAATTCGTTTAAGTTCGTTATTACAATGCCCGGTTAATTTTTGCGGAGTCAAGAATGATTTAGAAGCGGCTGGAAACCTAATTGATTGTTTAGATGCCTACGGAGATAATCAGGGTTTAATTTTGGTAAACGTGGCTCCCAGAGATCGACAAGCTAAGAAATGGCAGAATGGCACGCCTTTTGGTTGCTTTTTTTATAAGCATATTTTAGTAGTCGCGACTATTGATGGGCTGACTTTAAGTTTGGTAAGGAAATATAATTTAGTCGATGAAATTCAAGTAGTGGATACCCTGGAAGCTTTAAAGATTATGAATAAAAATGGCTTTTTAGCTAAAGACTTGGTTAATTTTATTAACGAGACTCAGTTCCGTAGTTATGAATTTTCTCCAAGGTTAGCGGCTTTTTTAAGTAAAAATAAGGAAATAAAAGCAAAGAAGCTGAATATTACCGAAGTCGCGACTGCTCCTAAAGCGGTCTGGTGGATAGATAATTTTGGCAATTGCAAAACCACGCTTTGGCAAACCGAGTTAACTAAAGATGATAAAAACAGAATTAAGCTAAGCATTGGAAGCCTACCCTTTAAAAAGGCTTTAAAAGATGTGCCAGACGGTAAAGGCGCGGTAATTCAGGGCAGTTCCGGTTTGGGTAAAAAGCGTTTTGTGGAGATTGTGGTGCAAGGGGGTCGAGCCGTAGATAAATATAAAATATCCAGTGGCACGGTTTTGAGTTGACTCGGGTAAGTAATTATGTAATGCTTAGCCAGAAGAGCTGATTATATCGGCAGTTAATCAATTTCGTATTTTATTAATTTAAAAATTTACAAGTTATGAAAAAGAAAATTCATCCAGAGTATCAAGATTGCACAATTACTTGCGCTTGCGGAAACCAAGTTTCTACTCGAGCTACGGTTAAGGAGATGAAAATTGAAGTTTGCTCGGCTTGTCATCCTTTTTACACGGGTAAAAAGAAGATAGTGGATTCGACCGGGCAAGTGGATAGGTTTATGAAAAGGTTTTCCAAAACCAAAGATTTGCGAGATGATCAAAAACGCCGACAAAAAGAAAAGCAGAATCAAAAAAATAAAGCTAAAGATCAAGTTAAGAAGGTTGATGAAAGCAAAAAGCCTGTTTCTAAAAAGAAAAAGCAATCCAAAGGCAAAATTAAAGCCGAAGCCAAAGTCGTAAAAAAGAAATAGAGCCGTATTTAGTAAATTTGATTATTAACATCAAGGGATGAACAATGAATCTAAAAAAACCGTAAACCTGCCAAAGATTATTAAAGTGAAAGAGTTTGCTGATTTGATTGATCAACCGGCGGCTCAAGTTATTAAGGTTTTAATGGAAAATGGATTTTTGGCTAATATTAACGAAACCCTTGATTTTGAAACAGCTTCCTTAATAGCTGATGAGTTTGGATATGCCGCTTTGCCGGAGAAAATTGACGAGAAAAGGGTAGACGTGATTACAACTGAACAGTTATCAGAGATATTAAGCCAGGAAAAGCAAACTGGTCGGAATTTAAAAACCAGACCGCCGATTGTTACTATTTTAGGCCATGTTGATCATGGTAAAACCACTTTATTGGACACAATAAGAAAGGCTAAGGTGGCTGAGAGTGAATCAGGCGGGATTACTCAACATATTACAGCCTATCAGGTGCCGGTGAAACAGGAGCGCAGGATTACATTTGTGGACACGCCGGGACATGAAGCTTTTAAAAACATGCGAGCTCGCGGCTCCGGTGTGGCCGATATTGCTATTTTAATTGTGGCAGCTGATGATGGGGTTAAACCTCAGACTTTAGAGGTTATTAAAAACTTACAAAAAGGCAAAGTACCGATGGTGGTAGCAATAAACAAGATTGATAAGCCCGAGGCTAATCCGGAAAAAGTTAAAGGCCAGCTTGCCGAGGCGGGCGTTATGTTAGAACAAAGAGGCGGAGAAACTCCTTGGATTGAAATTTCTGCGAAGAATAATCAAGGTATTGACGAACTATTGGAAACGGTTATTTTGTTAGCCGATGTTTTAGAGCTCAAGGCTGATTATGATCGTAAAGCTTTGGGAATCGTTTTGGAATCGCATTTGGATCAAAGAAAAGGCGCTATCGCCACAGTTATCATTAAAACCGGAGTACTACAACAAGGCGATTCGATTTTAGCAGCTGAAGCAACCGGAACAGCTAGACAAATTTTAGATTATCAAGGCAAAAGAATTATCAAGGCAGAACCGGCCGATCCGGTAGTAATACTGGGCTTAGATAATGTAAGCAAAGCCGGTAGTGTAGTACAGATTGAGGAAAGTCGGAGTTCAGCTAAAGAAAAGGCTAAGCGGATTAAATTGGATCAGGATTTATTGGTTAATGAAGATAAACCAAGCGTGAAAAAGATTAGCGACTCGGAAGAAGAGGAAGAAAAATCAATCACCAAATTTAATTTAATTTTGAAAGCCGACGTGGAAGGATCTTTAGAAGCGGTGACTCAGATTATCAAAACCATAAAAGGAGATGATTTTGAGGTTAATATCTTAACTCAAAAGGTCGGCAATATTACGGAGTCTGATGTGCAGCTGGCTGCAACCTCCAAGGCAATTATTTATGGCTTTAAAGTCAAGACGCCGGAAATGATAAAACAAACGGCGGAAAAAAACAAGGTTCAGATTAAGAATTTTGATGTTATATATAAGCTGATTGAAGACATAAAATATGAAATTTCCGAAGCTCTAGAGCCGGAAATAATTAGAGATGACCTTGGAGAGCTAGAGGTTTTAGCTGTTTTTCGAACCGAAAAGCAAAAAATGATTATTGGCGGTAAGGTAACTCAAGGCAAGGTGTTAAATAAGGCCAAGATGGAAATATATCACGAACAGGAACAAATAGGTAAAGGAGAAGTGGAAGAGCTCAAACACAATCAAGATCAGGTTGAGGAAGTTAAAGAAGGCATGGAATGCGGAATTACTTATAAGCCGATTGGTCCAATGGTAAAAATTCAAACCCGGGATGTTCTCAAATTTTATCAAGAAGAAAGCAAAAAAAGAGTAATTGAGTAAAGTCCGCTTTTTCTTTTTTCCAATAACCTCGGGGGTTACATTATCCTCAAAAAATCCCGGAAAATCGGGGTTTTTTTGATTTTTGGGGCTTGTTTTTTTAAAAACAATGTCAGGATTTTGAAAATTTTAAGAGTTGTTGACTTTTTAGAGAAAAAGTTTGTCATTTTGTTAACCGTTTTTTATTGGTCCAAACTCATGGTGCGGATATTTGAAAAACGTACCCCTTTTTTTAGTTCATAAGTATCAACCGGGTGGCCTTCGGGAGTGAAAATGCGAAAAACGATTTGATTTTCACCCGGCTGTACATTGATTAAATCTATACTGTGCTCCTCTTTTTCTTTTTTGGTAGTAAAGCTGTCTTGTTCCTTGCCATTGAGATATACATCAACTTCACGGTTGCTTTTAATTTTGGTGTCAAATAAGAGACGGATGTTTTGGGGAGATTCGCCCATATTTACCAATCTAATTTTGGCGCCATCGCGAGCCCATCTGGCAACCGAGCCGCGCTTGCCTTTTTTTCTGCTCCAATAGTCATCTTTTAAATCCATAGCCAGAAACCAGCCATCTAAATGCTCACTTTGTTTAATCTCATAAGCCACCAAAAGGCTGTCTTCATATACTTTTTCCGAATTGAATTGTCCGGAAATAAAATTAATAGTGTTCTCATAGGCTTGACCATCAAATTTTTTGTCGGTATCGCGGTAAATCTTTGAGATAATTACATACTTAATGTTGTAAAAATTAAATATTTTGGTGGCTAAATTATAATAATAGTCATTAATGATGCTTTTACTTGGGGGCGTACCGCCGGTGGGTAGGCTGTAAAGCAAGTCATATAAAACCGGGGTATTTTGCTGAAAATCCCATTTGTCTTCAACTACTCTAGCAAAATCGATACCGGCATAGTTATGTTTTAGATGGATGTTTTCATAATATAATAATTTTGAGCCATAATCATAGCTAGTTGAGCCGGGAATATCAATAATATTAAATTGTTCCGGCATTTCGCGAAGCCGGTCATAAAAGGGGCTATAGGTCATACTCATTAGAGGAACGGGAATGCAGAGATATTCGATAATCAATAAAAACAGAAAAAGCAAGGCAATAAGTCGGTTAACTTGGAAATTTATCAGCCATTGTTTTAGTTTTATGGTTAGCTTTATGATTAATTTAGGGCGTTTTTTAAACACTTGTTTTACTTTTTGATTAACTCGGCCGGCTAAATTGATAATTTTTTGGTTTAAAACCGGGAATCTGAGTTTTTCTAGCAGAAATTTTATTCCAAAAGCGCCGGAGATGGCGTAACAAAAAATCGCTATTAAAAAAATTCGATTTACGGTTCGGATTATGTACCAATAAGGAACATAGTCGTAAAGTAAATTGTAAGGAAGCCAGACTCCAGGGATGAGTTCACCCTGATAGCGTAGTTCCGGACCAAGGCTTAAAGCTGTAAAGAGCAGGGCGGAAAAAAAGAAGAATAATTTAACCCAGGGTCTTTTTTTTAAAGACAAGAGCGATACCAAAGACAGGAAAATTACAACGTAGCCGATATAATTGGCTTGGCGTCCCTGAGCGTTGGCCGTGGTGTTCTCTCTTAAATAATTGTATTTTTCACCCCACCAGGGATGAAGCCGATGAGGGGTAAAGAACTCTACCAAATCCGTGGAGTAGCGTAAAACTTGATCCTTACCCGGGTCAAGGTAGTTATCTTGAGTTTGAGTGACTTGAAAAAGTCCGCCAAAAATTAGCTTGACCGCGAGCAATAAAATTAAAATGCCGGTCAAACCATAAATCCAGAATTTAAGTTTAACTAAAATTTCGCTGTTTTTTACTAAAAAGAAAAATACCAATAAAATCGCAAAAATTAAAGTAAAGGCTAGGACCTGGTGTTCAGCCAAGGCAATTAATATTAAAAATAGACTAAACAGAAGAAAGTCTTTAAATTTTAAGTCTCTAAGAAATTTGATTAAAAACAGAATAAAAAAAGGCAGCCATTCGTAATGCATGGTGCCGATATTGGTTGAAATTGCTTGAGCAAAATGAAAAGGAGTAAAGGCAAAAACAACAGCTGCTATGAGCGAGGCCGTACGAGAATTGGTTAGATAGTTAGCTAAAAGATACATACCCAAAGCAGCGATAAAAAAAGCGGCCAACCAGACCAGATTATAACCAGCAAAGGGATTGGTAATGATTTGAGCCCAGCCCGTGGCTTCTAATGGAGTAAATTTTTTAGCTTTAAATTGCCAGGCTAGAGTGGCTAGTAATCCATGATGATTAAATCTGTTTCGGAATTCTTGGGTCTTACCCCAAACCTGGATGGTGTCTGAATATTTGCCCGGGATTTGGCTAAAAAAATTGGTTAAAACCGGTAAAGTTAAAACCAAAGTCAAAATAATAAGAAAATAAACGGCTTTTTTAGTCATTGAATGGATTAGAAGTTGGCTTTAGGTTTTTTTGTTAAATATAGAAATCAAAATTGGATAACTTAGCTTAAGTAATCAACTCTAGCAAGTCATGATTTTTTAGTCGGTATTGTTGGGTTATTTTTTGTTGATGGATAATCTCAATAATATTGGTTTGGTGGCTGGACTGATGGGGAAAAATCGCCCAGCAATTGATGGTTTGAGTCGATTCAAGCGGGAAAAGTTTTTGGGGAGTTGATCCGGGGTTTAAAAGTCGAAGCTTGACCGGCCTGAGATCAAATCCTCCAAATATTTTACCATTTTGAGTAAATTCCGCAATTGACCGGCCAGGCTTTTTAATAAGCAACTTTGAAATATTCTGACACGAGACGCTTAAGTTAAGAGTGCCCGGGTAAATTTTATTTTTAGTTAAGGTTTTTAGCTTTTTTTGATAAGTTTTTTTTAATAAGAAATAGCGGCTGCGGTTTTTACCGGGGACGATTCGAGCAATAAATTTATTGGCTGCTTTGTGGTAATTGGCAAGCTTTGGGATTTTGATAATTTTTACTTGGTTCTTTTCTACCCATTGATTTAACTGTTTAGGTAAAACTTGATCATAACCTAAGCAGATAATGCTTGGATTAATTTTGGCCAAAAGTTGTTTAAATTCGGTAGCGTGACCTGTAATTATTTGGGAAGTAATTTTTAAATTTAATAGGTTTTTAATTCTTTGGTCGGCTGCAAGAGCGTTTTTTTTGCGATTATTATGATCATTGGTTACAATAACATAAAGCCGGTGACCATAGCGGGCTGCTTGAGTGAGGTAATAAACATGACCTAAGTGAATGTGGTTAAAACAACCGGCTGTTATTACGATTTCAAATTTTCTTGAGTTGGATTTTGACATGATAAAAACCTAGAATTATTAGTTATTGTTTAAAATTATGACCAAAAAGTCAAAAACTATTCTGGTAATTAGCGTGGTCTTGCTAAGCATTGGTTTTATCTATAATTTTTTGGTTGGGCTTAAGTATAATCAAGGGACAGCGGAACATCAAGATGGAAGTCAGGATCAAAGCCGGGAACAATCAAGTTTTTTAGGGAAGCAGACAGAAGAAAAGTTTAAGGCCGAATTAGAGCCAACAGCTCCGGCAGCGCAAACTCAAAACAAACCGGATTCAGTTGAGCAGAAAAATGAAAATACCTGGTTTGAAAAGATTCGGCAAACCTTTACTAGTCAAGATCAAGAACCTCAACAGTATACATTAGATGATTTACCGGCAAAAGTATTGAATAAAGCGCCATTTATACCGCAGGCGCCTTATAAGGTTTGGGATGACTTGCACGATGAAGCTTGCGAGGAAGCGGCGATTATCACGGCGCATTTTTATTTAGAGCAAAAGGATAAGGTGAGCAAAGAAGTGGCGGAAAAAGAGATTCAAGCTTTGGTGCGGTATCAGATAAAGAAAATGGGTAGCCATCGTGACATCAACGCGCAGGAAATGGTAGAATTGGCTCGGGATTTTTATCAAGAGCAGTATTCTTTAGTTGATGATTACGAATTAGATCAAATTAAATTATGGTTGGCCAATCAGGGAATTATTATTGTTCCGGCTGCGGGTCGGGTTTTGGAAAACCCTTACTTTAAACAACCCGGTCCTCTGTATCATGCTTTGGTGATTATTGGTTATGATGATAAAAAACAGGAGTTTATAACCAATGATCCCGGCACCAAAAGGGGTAAAGAATTTCGCTATGACTATGATAATTTACTTAATAGCGTTCATGATTTTCCCGGAGATAAAGAGAAGATTTTACAAGGTCGGAAAGTTTTGATTTTGGTGCCTAAACCTTGAGGATTAACCGGGCTTAAAGATATTGTTTGAGTAATTGAGTTTGCCTTTTAATAGCCCAACGAATTACCAGTCGAAGAATTAGGGATTTAGTGATTTTAGCTTTATCTGATATTAAACCCAAATCAATGATTTTCAATTGATTTTGATTTACTACAAACACGTTTTCCATTTTTCGTAACCAAAAGTGAAAAAATAAACTTTTTATGCCAAATAATTCCAAGATATAGCTAGTTTGTTTATACATTAGATTATTAGCTTTAATTAAAGAGCGGAGCTTTTGTTTTAGGTTGGGATTTTTGAGGTCTTTAATTTTAAAAGCCCTACCTTGAATATATTTTTGGATAACACAATAGGTGGGCCGGCCATTTTTTTTATAAAAGCAAAGTTGATAAGGAACCTGGTATTGTTTAAGGTATTTTTGTTGTAGTTGATCTTCTTTTTTTACTTTATTAAGCGCGTCTTTAGAGCTAACCAAATGAATGGGACCGGAGGGAAATTTTATAACATGTTGGTCCCCGTAAGCGTAGACGATATGCTCTCCGGATATGGAAATTAAACGCTTAATTTTAGATTTTTGGTAAGGCAATGGCATGAATTATATTAGGGTAGCGGTTGATGGGTTTTTGGTTTAGTCAAGGTTACATGGATTCGATGATGGCTTCGGCAACGGCGTTTACGCATTTTTTTTGATACTGATTGTCTGTGATTTGTTCACAAATGCTTTCATCTTTTTGGTTAACAGCTTTTTTTAGATAGCAAGTATGGGCTTGCTCGGTTGATAGATCGGCGCATGTTTGTTTGTTTTCTTGTTCGTCAATTTCCTGTTGTCGGCAGTCTTTGAGACAGGTGTTGCGCTCATCCCCGATTTTTTCCCGACACTTGTGTTCGCAATTGTCTAAATTCCGAGCAGGGGATTCTTGTTCTTGGTCCGATTGTTCTTCTGAATTTTCGGAATCTTGGGTTTGTTTTTTTAAATCGTTGAATTTGGATTCATATTCGGTTTTAGTTGTTTGTTCCGAGTTAGAGTTGCTGGAAAAAAGGATTTTATCTTTGAGAGCGTAAACGCCGAAGCCAATAATTGCAATGATTATGCCCAAGATAAAAATTTTTAAAGTTTTAGTCATGACGAAAATTAATTATTATTAGATCTATCAAGATATTCACTGCTTAGATTTTAATAGGCTTGATTAAAGTTGGCAAATAAATCTAAATAAAAAGTAAAAAATTGTTATCCTATCGACTTTTCACCATTAATAAAATTTTTTTGCTTAATCATGGTTTTTTTAATTTGGGCTAAAGCTGATTTTACCTGGGAAAAGGTCTGAACTTGAGTTAATAAAGGGTAAAGTTTTTTAATATCTGGCAAGCCTTTAAAATACCAAAGTAGATGTTTGCGAAACTGGATGATGCCTTTGGTTGGTTTAAGAAGGTCAACGTAATGGGCGTGTCGAAGAGCCAGAGTTATTTTTTGATCCAGGAAATTAAGTAGTAATTTTCGGCCTTGCCGGTTTTTATCTTGAGATTCAGTAAATAATTTTGGATCAGGTTTGGTCAGATCTAACCGTTTTTTAATCAGCTTAAAAATTTCCGGTTGACCATAAGCGCCAGTAGCGATTCCAAGCCCTTGGGCTTGGGTTTCTTTAAGGGTTTGTTCGGCGATTTTAGGTGTTTTAATGTTCCCATTAGCCAAGATTGTCCCTGAAAAATATTGTTTTGCTCTTAAAATCGCTTGATAATTAATCGGGCCGGTAAAACCTTGTTTGTAAGTGCGGCCATGTAGCATGATTGAGCTTAAGCCTAACTCATTGATTTTAAGGCTTTTTAGAAAATCAGGCAAGTCAAGAATGTTTTTTGTTTGTCTCAGGCGTTCGGGTATTTCAAGGCCTATTCGGGTTTTGATAGAAACAGGCAATCGGGTTGATTGAACCACGCTCCGGATAATTTTTTGGGCAAGCTTCGGTTGTAACCAGAGAGCTAAGCCGCTACCATTATTAAAGACTTTTTTTGCCGGGCAGCCGAAGTTGATATCCAGTCCGTCTGGTGGTTGAAAGCCTAGTTGGCGTTTTGGATTTCGGTAATTAATTTGAGGCGCGCCTTTTTTAGAAAGTAATTGGGCGGCATAAGTAAAGTGTTTAGGTTCTTTGCCAAATAGTTGAATAATGTAAGGGCGTTCAGCTTGAGAAAACTTAAGTAATTCCAAAGTTTTAGCTGACCGGTGGTAAAGCGCGGAAACATTAGCCATTTCTGAATAAACCAAGTCAGCACCGTTTTCTCGGCAAATAAGACGGAAAGCCGAATCGGTTATACCGGCCATAGGCGCTAACGCTAAAAAGGGTTTGGAAGAGAAGTTCATTAAACAAGCAAATTCTAATATAAATAAAGGAATCATTACAAGTTTACGTGGATATGTCCTTTTGTCGAGTACTTTGTTTCCTCGCCCCCACACTGAGGATATTCATTTTTAGGCTTTAAACCTTGACCACGAAGTTCATCCATTAGTTTTTGGACTTTATCGCAATCAGGATTGTTTGGATTTGGAACTAGGGCAACATCAACACAACTGCCGTTTTGATGGCATGTTGATTGATGCTGAGATGTTGGCGGCCAAGCCTCGGTAATGCGCCACTCGAAACCATCTTTGTTTTTTTCGGGATCGAGCTTTCCGTAAGCTGCCTCAAGCTTTTGACCAAGGTTTTGATTAACTCTATCACCTTGATTAGGTTTTAGCGGAACATTCAGCGTGGCGATGGGTACACAACCTGGGCACTCGTTATTTGTATTTGCTTCAGGACTTGTTTTTACCTCAGGACAATATTGGTCTTCCGGCGCTTGAATTACGCCGATAAAATATTGATTGCAAGCAAGACCAATATTTGTTATTTTTACAGGATTGGCTAAGTTGGCTCCTCTCTTAACTGTAGCCAATTCGTTGTTGCCAATGTATACACCCGCAGTTTTTTGTGGACTCCTTGGATCGCTGCTTACGATAATGTCTCCTGGCTTTAAATCATCACAATTGTCTTTATCTACTCTTTTTTCAAAATCATCAATATTTGAAGCCCCTACAGGACCAAAACCGGAATTTACCCAAATTATTTGACTAAACATAGTCTCGTTAACACAAAATTTTTCAGGATAGTTTTTATTGCACCCTTTTTCCAAGGTGCTAGTTTTTTCGTTCACATAAAAAATTTTGTCTTTAAGATCCTCAACCGCTTGTTTTGGAGTTGGACAATTGTTTTTATCCCCGCATTTTTCCGGATCGGGTTCACAAAAATCGCCGTTTGGCTCGCTTGGAATGCAAAACGGGCTTTCGGTGCAATTTTCTTTGCTCCTTTGCTGACATTCTTGGCAAGCAAAACTGGCATTTTTTTGTTTTTGAGGCATTAAAATTTCATCCGTTACGGGTGTAACCTTGCCACTACCAGGCTTTTGACTCGGAATTCCATGCTTGGTTGTAGGGGTTATAATTTGCTCGCAGTTTAATTCTAGATCCCACCATTTATCGCTGCTTTGATAACCTAAAGTTCGGGCAAACAAACCGATGATCACCCAACCTAAAAGCAGCAG
>WJJI01000009.1 GCA_014729795.1 Candidatus Moraniibacteriota bacterium | reverse complement strand
GATGTATAAAAAAAATAAATAAGAAGAAACAGAGAATAATAGTAAAAATTTTAATAAGTAATTAAAGTTATTTAAAATGTAAGCTATTAAAGTATTAAAAGTACCAACTTGAATTACTTTTAAACTGAAGTATTGAAAAACATTCAGTAGAGAGATTATTGCTATAGCCAATAATAATTTTTTATTATTTTTATAAATTTCGTTTAACATCCAGCCAAAGAAGATTGAAATGGGGATTAAAATTGGTGCAATGTAATGTGAAAATCTAGTATTTGAAAAACTAAAAAATAAAAGAATTACCATAGAATATACAGTTAAAAAGTATATTTGTTTTTTATATTTTGAATATTTTTTAAAATTAAAAATAAAATAAATAATTAATATAAAAAGAATAATTTCTAAAGTATTTATATGTTCAAGGAATTTCACTTCGAAGAAGAAGAAATCAGATTTTCCAGTAAATTTTTCATGAATATTTGTATTGAATCGTTCTAGATGATGGTACAAAAAATATGAATTCCAGAAATTATTACCATGTTTGAATGTCATAAACAAATGCCAAGGTAAAATTAAGATAATAAATATTAATAAAGATTTTGTTAGATATTTTGATTTAAGTATTGTTTTGGAAAAATTTATTTTAAGAACGAAGATTAAAGAAATAAAAATTAATACAGGTAATAATCCTAAAATTCCTTTAACTAATATACCTACTCCAATAAAAAAAGCACTAAACATGAGCCACTGGTTGTGACCTTTAAATACTTTCCATAAACCAAGCATACTTAAAGCTATACATATTGATAATGGAACGTCCATCATAAGAGATTTAGAAAGAAAAAGATAAAGAGGAGATGATATTAAATAAAATCCACTAAATAAGGCTGCATTTTTATTTTTAAATAAAGTGTAGGTAAAATAATAAGTAACTAAAACTCCAATAATGCCAAAAATAACAATAAAAAAACGAGCAGCGAATTCTGTTTGACCAATGAACTTAAAACTAAGCATAGCTAACCATATTATTAAAGGGGGCTTTTCAAACCATAGATTATTTTTATAATAAAATGTTAACCAAGAATTATGTTCGAGGCTTTCTTTTGCTACTATACTGTAAATAAGTTCATCACCGTTTAGGGTTATTTTATTTATGTTATAACAGAGTATGATAAAAGAATAAGTAATTAAAAGTATTAATATTTTATTTTTAATAATAAAGTGAATAATTTTTTTCATCTTGAAATCTAAAAGTTATAAGTAAAGAATAACAAACAAGATTAATTGTGAAAATTAATTTTTTATTCAAAAAAGGAAAAGTATTGATAAATAAAGGATAAAACAGACTTGACGAAAGTTTATATTGTGGGCGCTCAAGGATTCGAACCTTGGACCTACTGGGTGTAAACCAGTTGCTCTAGCCAGCTGAGCTAAACGCCCTTGTTTTAAATTTGATCTCCCAAGATTTTTTAAAATTTATTGACAATTAATAGGCTTATTGGGTCTTGTTCTATTAAAAATTAATTCAATGGGAGCTTAGTGGGTGCAGAGGGAATCGAACCCCCGACCAATGGCTTAAAAGGCCACTGCTCTACCTAGCTGAGCTATACACCCGGGTTATTATAATAGCTTTTTTAGCATTTTATTATTGATTAAGCAAGCTTAAAAATTAAAATAAAAAATTGAATTGAATATTATTTTTTATTTTGTTACAATTATTGTAATTTGAATAATAAAGCTACTATATCTTTGTAAAAAAGATCTTTGTAAAAAAGCGATTAACCGGTTTAGTAATGGTTTAAGTATTTTCAATGAAAATTGTTCATTTCTCCAATATATATTTTCCCTTTATTTGCGGGGTGAGTGTTTCTCTTAAAGCTTATCAACAGGAATTAGAAAGTCGGGGTCATACGGTTTATATATTTGCGCCCTCGTTTAAAAATGCTCATGGTCAATTTAATCATAGGGTTGTTCGGTATCCGAGCATTGAGACTAATTTTAAAATTAATTTTTCGGTTGCGCTTAAACCTTATTATAAAATAGATCGAATCATTAAGCAAATTAATCCGGATATAATTCATGCCCACCAGTCTTTTTGGTTGGGTCGAGAAGCCTTGAAATATTCCAGAAGATTAAAACGCCCGTTATTTTACACTTACCATGCTAATTATGAATACTATACCTATTATTTACCAATCCCTTTCAAAAAACGATTCACCAAGTATTTAATTAATCGGGATATTGCTTATTGTAATAAATGTTCAGCCGTGGTAGCGCCATCCAAGTCAGTAGAAACAGAACTTTTAAAAAGAGAGATCAAAACCCAAGTTGATATTATTCCAACAGGGATAAATTTAGAAAATTTTAAAAATAGCAATGTTGGTTTAAGCAAGCTAAAGAAAGAATTGGGTATTAATGCCCAGGATATCGTGTTGTTGTTTCTGGCCAGATTGGAAAGAGAGAAAAATATTGATTTGTTGATTGAAATTATTCCTAAGATTTTAAAGAAATACAAGAAAGCAAAATTTTTAATTGTAGGGGATGGTTCTGAAAAAAAACGCATTCAAGCGATGCAAGATCAATACAAGCAACGTTTAATTTTAACCGGTCGGGTTGATAATAAAAAAGTAGCTCAATACTACAAGTTAGCTGACCTTTTTATTCAAACTTCTTTTACCGAGACTCAGGGCCTTACTACTTTAGAGGCTTTAGCCAGCGGTTTAGCTGTGATTGCGGTTGA
Organism: Candidatus Moraniibacteriota bacterium; assembly: GCA_014729795.1. Lineage (GTDB taxonomy): Bacteria > Patescibacteriota > Minisyncoccia > CAIUEV01 > JAHKAQ01 > WJJI01. The sequence continues at coordinate 13,760 of WJJI01000009.1, read as the reverse complement.
AGCGCAAGGCAATGCGGAGTTTGTTTTGAACGGAGAAAATGGTTATTTGGTTAAAGCCGAGAAAAAAAGTTTTTTGCAGGCCGTGGATCGATTAATCAAACAACCGAAGAGGTTAAATAGTTTTCAGGAAAAAGCTTTAGAGGTTGCGGAACAATACGATATTAAAAAGTGCGCCAACCGGATGATTAAATTATATATGAAACATTTAATGGAATCAGGGCGGAAAAGCAATCGATCTAGCTAAAGTTTGTTTTTTAAAAGCGCCAATGTATTGACATAAGCTTGATTATTCTGCTAGTATCAAGCACAGGAAACGGTTAAGAGTCTAAGGGAACAAAATGGATCCCATATTTTCTATTGTGTTTAGTTGAGTAATTATTAAAGCAATTCAAGCAGGAAACATGGATAAGGATTTAATTAAAATGGAGGGAGAAGTACTTGAGTCTTTACCAAATGCGATTTTTAAGGTAAAACTTGATAATGGCCATGAAGTAACAGCTCATATTTCCGGAAAAATGAGAGTGAACAACATAAAATTATTAGCTAGCGATCGGGTTTTGGTGGAAATGAGTCCTTATGATTTAACTAAAGGGCGAATCACTCAACGATTATAATTGAACACTTATAAATTTGATCATTTTTGTTAGATAGAATTTGAACATTTAGTAAAGAGCGAGATTTAGAAATTTTTTTAAGTGCAATATTCCTAAGTTTTAGAAAAAGTCATGAAAGTAAGATCTTCGGTGAAAACAATTTGTCGAGATTGCAAGATTGTGCGAAGAGGCAAGCGAGTATACGTTATATGTAAAAAAAACCCTAAACACAAGCAAAGACAGGGTTAGTTTAAGATTTATATTAATAATCATTTAATCATTATGCCTAGAATAGCCGGAATTAACATTCCAGAAGAAAAAAGAATTGAAATAGCTTTAACCTATATCTATGGAATCGGTAGATCTTTAAGCACTAGAATTTTAGAGAAATTGAAAATTAACAAAGATCAGAAAGCTAAAGAGCTGGATTCGGCTCAGGTTAATATGATTAAGGATGAGATTTTAAAACACTATCGAGTGGAAGGAGAATTAAGACATGATATTAATCTAAACATTAAACGGCATAAGGAAATCGGCACCTATCGAGGACTACGCCATGCAAGAAGTTTGCCGGTTAGAGGCCAACAAACCCGAACCAACAGTCGAACCGTTCGGGGCAATGTTCGAAGAACCATGGGTTCGGGTAAAACCACGGTAGAGAAAACTTAATTTTTATATTTGAAGTAGATTATTATATGGAAAATCAAGAACAGAGCGCTAAAACAGAGCAAGTTAAAAAACCAGAACAAGCACCAAAAAGCAAAGACGCTCCGGGGCAACAAGAAAAGCCAACAGCAAAGCCCAAAATATCGGTTGCTAACAATAAAACTCCTAAAAGATCCAGAAGAAGAAGAGTGTCTCGAGGTCAAGTACATATTAAGTGTTCTTATAATAATACGATTGTAGCGATTTCTGATTTAAATGGAGCGATTTTGGGATGGGCTTCGGCCGGATCATTGGGTTTTAAAGGCGCTAAAAAAGCCACTCCTTACGCGGCTACAGTTGTATCCGATCGGGCCGTGGAAAACGTGAGTCGCTATGGCTTGAAAGAGGTTGATGTTTTTGTTCGCGGAGTTGGCGCTGGCAGGGAAGGCGCCATAAGAGCCTTAGGCAATAATGGTTTAAAAGTGAACTTGATTAAAGATATTACCCCGGTGCCGCATAACGGAGTAAGAGCCAAGAAACCCAGAAGGGTTTAAGATTTTATTAGCATAATTAATATAATTAATGAATTTAGGTTGTAAAAAATGTCGTCGAGCCGGAGAAAAGCTGCTTTTAAAGGGAGAGCGATGCTCAACCCCCAAGTGCGCTTTGATTAAGAAGAATTATCCTCCCGGCCAGCACGGAAGTAAAGCTCAGCGCAGATTAACAGATTACGGCATTCAATTAAATGTAAAGCAAAAGATTAAACGTACTTATGGGATAAGCGAAGCTCAATTAAGAAATTATTTTAAAAAAGCCAAAGGAAAGTCCGGAGATACCGCGGAACAAATCTTAGCAGCTTTGGAATTGCGATTTGATAATGTTATTTATCGGTCCGGCTTGGCCGATTCAAGGGCGCAAGCTAGACAATTGGTAAATCATGGTTTTTTTAAGATTAATAACAGAAAAGTGGATATCGCTTCTTATGCGGTTAAGCCTAAGCAGAAAATCAGCATCAAACAAAACAAAGTCAAGAAAGTGACCATTGCTGAAAAGCTGAAAAAGTTAAAAAAGGAACAAGACATTCCGCAATGGCTTAGTTTTGATTTTAAAAAAGGGGTCTTACAAGTTATTAACGCGCCGCAAAAACAAGAAGTTAAGAGCAATCTGGATTTCCAAATGATTATTGAATATTATAGTCGATAAATTTAAATATTTTAACTTATAACATGAAGAAAATTGTTCTTCCCCAAAAACCAAAATACGTAAAAGGCGATGACTATGAGGCAACTTTTGAGATAAAGGGTTGTCACCCTGGTTATGGTAATACTTTAGGCAATGCTTTGCGAAGAGTTTTATTATCAAGTTTGCCTGGTTACGCGATAACCAGAGTTAAGTTTAACCGAGTTGACCATGAATTTTCCACGATTCCAGGTGTCAAAGAAAATGTGGTGCAAATTATTTTAAATATTAAAGGGCTAAGGTTTAAGATGCATAAAGATGAGCCAACAGTGGTGAAAATCAAAGCCAATGGCATAAAAGAAGTAGTTGGAGCCGACATTCAAACGCCTTCAAGCGTAGAAGTGATTAATAAAGACGCGGTGATTGCGACTTTAACCGAACCTAAAGCTAAGTTTGAAGCGGAGTTAACTATTGAAAAAGGCATAGGTTACTCCTCAATAGAAAATAGAGAAATTGGAGAAACCAAGAAAATTGGCATGATCGAGATCAACGCCTTATTTACTCCGATTAAAAAAGTGAATTACGTTGTTGAAAATATGCGAGTAGGTAAAAGAACTGATTTTGATAAGATTATTTTTACCATTCAAACCGATGGCAGCCTCAAACCAGAAGAAGCCTTCAAGCAGGCATCGGAAATACTGGTGCAGCAATTCGCGGCTTTAGCCCAAGCTGAGCAAGCAATAATCGTCAAACAAGTTCAAGCTGAATTAAACCAAGCCGAAGCTCAAATGCAATCAGCTGAAAAAGGAACCCAGAGCGATGATATTGCCATTGATCAGAACTCTGCCACAAACCAAGGAAAAAAGGATAAGACTTTATTGGAAAAATCGATTCATGAGCTAAGTTTATCTAAAAGAATCGCCAGTGTTTTGGAAAATGAAGGCATTGATAATTTAGCCAAAATTGCGGCTAAAAATGAAAAGGAATTAAATGAATTAGAGGGTATTGGAGAAAAGGGCATCAGAGAAATTAAAAAAGCGATTGGAGCTTATGGCATAATTTTAGATGAAAGTAATTAAGATTTATGAAAAAACTTAAGAATAAAAGAACTTTAGGCAGAAACGCGGGACAAAGAAAAGCAATGTTTCAGAGCATGGCTGGATCTTTATTTATTCATAAGAGCATTCAAACCAGTTTGGCAAAGGCCAAGGAGCTAAGACCAAGAGCTGAAAAATTAATAACCTTAGCCCGACAGGGAGACTTTAACTCAATCAGAAGGATTAATAAATTTTTAGCCAAAAAAGCGGCCATGGAATTGCATAAAAATATAGCTCCGGCAATGAAGAATAGACCCGGAGGTTATTTAAGGATCATAAGGCTATGCAATCGTGTTAGCGACGCATCTTGTAGAGCAATAGTTGAAATTGTTGGTTTTGAAAAAGACTTTCAAGCTAAGGTAAAAAGCAAAAAGGATAAATCAATCAAAAAACAAGCTCCAAAACCTAAAAAATCAAAAAATAAGGAACGGATTAAAGCCAAAGTTGGAGATTCTGACAAAAAGGCCGGAAACAAGCATGATAAAACCGAAAAGATAAAAAACAAAAAAAGTGAAAAAGCTAAGTAGAATTAAGATATTTTTATGAATAAAGACAAGAAGATTCAAAAAACCAAGAAAAAGCCGAATCAGCGAAACATTAGCGTTAAAACCAATAATGCTAAACTTAATAATGTTAAAAGCGAAAAAGACCGAGCAGATAAGAAAACCTTACAGAACCAGAGAAAGGAAAAAATAAAAGAAAAGCAAGCAGAGAAATCCAAAATTAAGAAAAATCAGAATAAAAAAGCAACTCTAGTTCGCCAAATTCATAAAATTGACCTACAAGGAAAAATATTCGGTCGAGCTGCCGGTGAAGTGGCCTTGCTTTTGGCGGGAAAAAGAAAAGTTGAGTTTGAATATAATCAAGACAAAGGCGATTACGTGCATGTTTTTAATTTGCAAAAAATTAAATTATCCGGAAACTACAAAGAAGAGAAGAAAAAGTATTACTGGTATACCGGTTATCCTGGCGGAATTCGAGAAATTACTTTTAAAAAGGCCAAGCAAAAAGATTTTCCAAAAATTTTTAAAAAAGCGGTTTATCGAATGTTGCCAAAAAATAAACTAAGAAAAGGTATGATTAACAGGTTAAAGATAGATTCTCAAGAAATAACATCCTAAAATAATAACTATGACAGAGTCAAATTTACCAAATAAGTCGAGCAAACAAGATCAACCTTATTTTTATGCAGTAGGCAGAAGAAAAACTAGCAGCTGTAGAGTGAGGTTATATGCTAATAAGGCAAAAGATAATCAAGTTAAGGTAAACGATACTGATTTTGCCGAATATTTTACCACTTTGGGATTGCAAAAGGCGGTCACCGCTCCTTTTAAAGTAGCTGGTGAGAGAAAATTCAAAGCTTTGGTAAAAGTTAACGGTGGTGGAATACGCGGCCAGGCAGAAGCCATTAAATTAGGAATTGCCCGAGCTCTGGTAAAATGCAATCAAGACTTTCGCAAACAACTTAAAAGTTTAGGTTATTTAACTCGAGATCCAAGGGTGGTGGAAAGAAAGAAAGCTGGTTTGAAGAAAGCCAGAAGAGCGCCCCAATTCTCAAAGCGTTAATTTGTCGTTATTCTTCCTCGGGTAAATTAATATTAAATAATTGGATAGCGTAATCTGATTGATCCAGAAAGTATAATAATTCCTCATTAGGTTCGTATGTAAAGTCGGGGTTGGAGATTTGAGTTTGGATTAATTGGTGCAAGTTAGGTTGGTCTCTTTGATCAATTTCAATTATTTTAATTTGGTTTTCTTGGTTGAAAATTACGTGCTGGTAGTTTTTATACCACAGAGCGTTGCGAATATTTTCATCTTGACTTTGAAAAATCAATAAATTTGCGCCAACCTTGTTTTTGGGTTGCACCTCCCATTCTTTTAAGTAGTAAACTCGTATTTCTTCTTGGTTAAAATAAAGAAGCTTCTTACCATCATCCGAGAATTGTATGCTTATTACTTGATCGCTTAATTTTTTAAATATTTGATATTCTTCCTGGTTGTCGTTAAATAAATAGAGCTGGTTTTGATTGTTGATCAAAGCTATTCTTTTATCATCATAGACGTTGATCTTATAAAAAACGCTATCTTGAATGTCTTGATCTATTAAATTTTCAGTAATTTGTTCCAAGTCTGAACCGAATTTATTGCTTTTAAAAACTAAATTATGCGGAGCTTGAACAAAATAAACATGATTTTGAGAAACCTGAAAACCGCGAATTTTTTTTAAAACCAAACGAACTTCCGATCTGTCCAAATCAACCAAAAAAAGTCTTTGATTTTGATCTAAATAATAAAAATTTTCATTATTAAGCCATTTAAAATCTCTAAGTTCTAGTTTTTGATCTGAGTTTTGATTCACAAGAGACGGCTCGGAATTGTTTGGGGTTGGACTGGGAGGGGTCGGGGAGGTATTTTCATTAGTCGGAGCGGGTTGCTCTTGGTCGGTCATATCTTGTTGAGGTAATTGGCTAAAGTTTAATTCAAAAGAATCTCCGGGTTGAAAAATATCTTTTGGCTCAGCGTCTTCCTGTGGTTGTTTTTGAGAATAGTTGCGGTAAATATTTAAAATGGCCGGATTGAGCAAAATAAAGTTTTTTTGATTGGGCCCGTTTTTTTCAATTTCATCAATATGAGCCAAATAGTATTTATATTGACCGGACTCTTCAAGGGTGATCAAAGCTTTACTTTTATCAGCGGAAAATTCTACGAATTGAATTTTTGCGCTAATTTCACGATTAGGCGGTTCCTGATAAACCAAGAAAGAGCTTTGTTTTTTGGGTTGGTAAATAAAAACATTTAAAGGACCGTTGAGTTTATGAGAAAATATAATTTTTTCACCACCTTCGCTAACTTTATAATATTTTGGACTCACTATGTCCAAGCGATTTTTTTCTGGATTCGTTTGAGGCAAAAAAACATTCCAGAATTCAGTAGCGATTCCGGAGTGAATATTAATATTTTTTTGCCAGGTTTGATGTTGTTGCGCTTGGACTTTTAGCGAATAATTACCTGGTCTTAGGCCATGGATCGAGTAAGAATCATTTATTATATCATAGGATTTTTTTTTGATTTTTTTGCCATCCAATAAAATTTGAACTTTTTGCGGAGTAGGTTTCAGAGTTAAGGTGCCTGAACGAATTAGCACCTTAGACTGGAAATTAAATCGATAACCAAAAGCATAAGATATAACCAAAAAACACATGACAACAAAAAGCAATAAAAGAAAAATTGAGAAAATTTTTCTCTTCAAAGATATTTTTTTATCAAAAAACAAAAACATTATCTTGCTAAAATTAATCGTTAGAGTTGATGATTTTAATTCCAAGCTTTTTTTATTAAGTAACCTGGAATTATATTATTATTTTAAAGCATGGATTTGGTTTATTCAAGACTTGCGGGTTTTATGGTTAAAGAAATGTTTATTTTTCCAGCCGGCTAGTTTTCTGAGTAAAGTATAGGTCGGATAAAGCCGGTTATTGATCTTGATTTCGTAGGTTGGTAGGTATTGAATAATTTGGCCACCAAAGCCAATCTTGAATCGGGTAACCCCGGGCCATTTTTTTTGATCAATTCCCCAGAAATCATAGAAGAATAGGTTAGCTCTTTGAGCCTGGTTGATAGCGTGAAATTGAAGCAAGTAAGGAGCCATGAGGTTGCGATTTTGATTTGATGAGGCGCCATGCAGATAAGTAGCCGTATTTTGGTAATGAATAACCAGAATCGAGGCGATAACTTTTTTTTGATATAAAGCTGAATATATTTTCAATATGTTTGCCTTGGCCAGAACTTCAAACATGTCTTGGTAGTATGTTTTTTGATGTAATTTAAATTGGTTACGCTGGGCAGTGGTTTGAGCAATTTTATAAAAGTTATTAAAATTATCTTGATTAACTTGACTGTTGATTTTTAAGTTTTTTCGTTGAGCCAATCGAATATTATAACGAGTCTTTGACTTCATGTTTTTTAGGAGTAGGTCGGTGGGTTGTCTTAAGTTAAGATATAAAGTTTGCGCGGGTTGGTTGGTTTGGGATTTAGACAATTTAAGATTAGATATTTTTTGAACCAGGTTACGATTTTTTGCTAATACAGGCGGATTAATTTTTAAAAAAATACAGTTTTGTTTTTTAAGAAAATTGATTATTAATTCAAATAATTTTTTAATTTCGTTTGGTTGGAATTTTTGCCAAGGCATAATCGGACCATACGGACAATATGCATAACGAAATCCAGCATTTTTTGCGATAATTACTAAAATTTTGCCGATAATTTTTCGGTTTTGATCCCGGATTAATAATTTAATGGTTTCTTGGCCGTGTTGATTTAAAAATTCAGCCCAAGCTAAACTTTGTAGAAATTTTCCGGCTTGAAATTGTTTAGAAACAAAAAAGCTTTCAAATACCGTTTGTTCTAGTTTGTTAGACACCGGCTTCAGGGAAAAATTCATGGATGAGTACCTAAAAAATTTAATCACATTATAAATACAGTAGCCTGACTAAAAGGTAGGCTCCGATTAAGCCTAAAATTGCGCCGGTAACGACTTCTGTGATAGTATGACCAACCCTTTCTTTGAGTCGAGGATACTGGTTGTTTTTTTTGAAACCGCTGTCCTTGATAAGTTTATTTAGGGTTTCTCCATATTTGCCAATATATCCTCTAAGTTTAACTGCATCAAAAATAGTCATTAGTCCAACAGTAAAAGCGATAGCAAAAACCGGCGAGCTAAGGCCTTCAAACTTGTAAGTAGCGTATATTAAAGCGGCCATGGATGCGGAATGGGAACTGGGTAGATGACCATATTCAAATAAGTATTTAAAATTTAACCCATGCTTGGCGCTGTAGATTGAAAATTTTAAAAATTGCGACACAAACCACATGATAGTTGGAATAATTACAATAGGCAAGGCATTATTCAAGTTCTGGTGAATAATGGTAAGGGATGGTTCCGGATCCATGATTTTAAGTTAAAAATTAATAATATTTATTTTAACTTATTTGAGAAAAATTTGCCATAAATTCAATAATTGGTTATTATGATATTAATAAAAGCTTAAACGGTTTAGTAAAATATAGTAAATTATATATGAATAAAACTAAAACAAAGAAACACTATAAATAATTTTTAAACAACAAACATGACCTTAATAATTGCAGGAATACTAGGTGTAGGAATCATAGGAATTTTCTTTTACGGAGTGGCAATTTATAATGGTTTAGTTAAACTAAAGAATAAAGTCGATGAGGCGTGGTCAGATATCGATGTTCAGTTAAAACGCAGGTATGATTTAATACCGAATTTGGTTGAAACTGTTAAGGGTTATGCGGATCATGAAAGCGCTTTGTTTAAACAAGTGACCGAGGCCAGATCGAAAGCCATGCAGGCGGAAGACCCTCAAGATAAAGCCAGAGCCGAAGGAAATTTGACCGGAGCTTTAAAATCATTGTTTGCGGTAGCGGAAAGTTATCCTGATTTGAAAGCCAATCAGAATTTTATGGAGCTGCAAAATCAATTAAGTCAAATCGAGGATCATATTCAAAAGTCTAGACGATATTATAACGGCAACGTTCGTGACTTTAACACAAAAATTGAAATTTTCCCCAATAGTATTTTTGCTTCCATCCTAGGCTTTAAAAAGAGAAATTATTTTGAACTGGGTTCAGAGGAAGAAAGAAAAAACGTTAAAGTGGATTTTTAAATAAATAATCAAAAAAAAATGAAAAAACAAACCAAAAAACAAAAAAACCGGGAGAGACAACCGGATTGGCTAGAGGTAATTAAAAACTGGGCGGCGGAAAACGCCAAGGACATAACCTATAATCTGGTTAGGGATACTCGGGAAAGAGTAAGGGATTTTATTCATGAATTATTTGGAGAACTGAATCGAGTTCTTTTTTCCTCATTAACTGTATTTATGGGTTTGGTTTTTTTGATGATTGGGTTGGCAATATTAATTAATGAGGTGGTAAGTATTTCTAATAGTCTGGGATATATTATGGTTGGAATTGTTGTGATATTATCAGGGGTCATGATTAATAAAAGGCCTAATCAAAGACAGTAATGGAAAATACTTAAGCGTTTGCCGGATAGGAAAAGTTAACTTATTATGACTTACGCGTTTGGTAAATTTTTAGAGAAAGTTCCGTGGTTTTTGATCACGTAACCTTAAAACGCTTTACAATAATTCAGGTATTTTTTACAAAATTTTCCTAAGCGCGCAAGTCATGCATCTGATTTTTTTTAAACAAATATATTAATAATTAAATAATCATCCATGCCAAATAAACAAAAAGCGGAAGCCAATAAAACGGAAGTCTTCAAAAAAGAAGCTCAGGAGAGCCTTAAAAAAGCCAAGAAGGAACTAAAAAAAGCCGAAGACAAGATTCAGCAATACATGAAAAAAAATCCGGCCAAAGCGGCTGGAATTGCGGCGGGAATCGGAGCGATTGTAGGAGCCGGGATAATCGCGATGTTGGGCAGAAAGAAGCGGTAAGTTTGAAGCTATTAAAGAATTACTGATTTAATTTAACTCACTATTGATGAAACCAGGGTAACCATTAATAAACGCTAAAGCCGACATGGCTTTTTTGTTTTGAGGTTTGATTTGAATTAATTCTAATAATCCTTTACCGGTTTGTACCAGGGGATAATCGGAGATATTTTTATTGCATATAACGGTTCCTGGTTTTTGTTTTTTCTGAGCGGATGATTTTTGGTAGGCGGCTTCCAAAATATCGATTTTTATGGTTTGGTTTTTATTTTGGTTGGTATAGAAGGTATAGCTACCCGGCCAAGATTTAAAAGCTTGAATTTGGTTTAATATATCTTGAGCTTTTTTTTGCCAGTTGATATGACCGTGTTTTTTGGTAAATAATATAGTATAGGTAGCTTGATCATGATTTTGCGGTTCAAGTTTAATCTTATTCTCTAAAAAAGGCATTAAGTTTTGTATTAATAATTTAGCGCTTGCTTGTGCCAGAATTTGACTCAAAGTGACAGAGTCAGCATTAGCGGGAATGTTAATTGGTTTTTGCGCTAAAATTGGACCTGCATCCATTTCCGAAGTTAGTTTAATAACCGAAACCCCGGTTTTGGATTCATTGTTCAATATTGCTGTTTGGATTGGAGAAGGACCGCGATATTTTGGCAGAAGCGAGGGATGAAGATTTAAACAACCATATTTTGGAATGGTTAAAACATTATCGGGAATCATAAGACCAAAGCAAGCCACTATCATCACCTGACAATCAGTTTGTTTAATTTTTTGCAGAACAGCTTGATCATGAAGATCCATAACCTCAAGCAGGTTAATTGATTTTTTTAGCTTATCAGATAAATTTTTATAAAAAAGTTTAACCGGATTTTTTTGAATTCTTTTACCCCTGGTGTGAGTCCGAGCTGGTTTGGTAAGAATTAAATCAGGAGTGAATCCTTGTTGAATAAGTCCTTCAAGAACAGGTATGGCGAACTCAGAACTGCCGGCAAAAACCATGTTTGGTTTTTTTTCCATATTTAATGAGTGATTTATGAATTTAATTAGTTGACCTTACCCCGATCAAGAAAAATTACGCCCTCTAAATGGTCATATTCATGTTGAATGGCACGAGCAAGCAAACCGCTAGCTTTTAATTTCTTGCTTTGGCCTTGCTGGTTGATATACTTTATTTCAATTTTTTGGCTGCGCTCAATAGTACGGAAAATTCCGGGAAAAGAAAGACACCCTTCTTCCATTTGAGTTTTATTTTGAGAAAGCTTCTTGATGATTGGATTGATAATTACATATTGATTATAATTAACCTGAACAATGAAAAGTCGGACCGGTTGACCGATTTGAGGAGCAGCTAAACCTATACCATTGTTTATTTTCATGGTTTTTTTCATCTCTTTAATTAACTTGACGATATTTTCAGCTTTTGGATTTGAAATTTTTTTACATTTTTGCTTTAATCTAGGATCATCACCGGTTATGATGCGAGCGCCTTCAAAATTATACATATTTAAATAATTAGTGTTATAATTTGTATTGTTAATTAATATGAATTATGCAACTGATTAAGATTTTTCCTGAAAAATCCTGATTTTTTCCGCTTGGGACGGGAAAAAATTTTGATAGATTAAGGATAATCAATTAATTTTTGATTTATTAATTCATATTATTTATATTAAAACTAGATATTTGGAATTAGTCAATTAAATCGATTCATGAAAAAGTCAAATAAAAAAAATTTAAAACAATCTTTATTGCAGTTGAAAAAAATCGCTCAATGGTTTGAAGAGCAAGAGCAGGTAGACGTTGAAGAGGGCTTGGAAAAGGTAAAACAGGGTACGGTTTTAATTAAAGAATGTAAGCAGAAACTAGAAAAAGTGGAAAACCAATTTAACGAATTAAGAAAGAACCTAGAAACATAATAATTGTTTGTTCAAGGTGAAAATAATTATGCTTGGGTAAAAGTATTTTTACTTATGCATTGATATTGATTTTAGGCTATAGAATTTATTAGTATTTAGCAATGTTTGATAATGAAATTTGAACTGAAAACAATATTGATTACGGCGATAAGCAGATTTTGGGTATTGTATTTTAAATTAAAATATGGTCGGCGAGTCGTGTTTGGTTCACGGGTAATTATTAACCACCGTTTTCAATTAAGGGGGCGGGGGAGATTAAACATAGGTTCGGGAGTAAAAATTTGGGCTCATGAGGAACCGAATAGATTCTTTTTTTATAGCAAAAAGGCCAGAATTACAATTGCAGAGAATAGCAAACTCAATGGCTTGACTTGTCATTGTGAGCGGGAGATAAAAATAAACAAAGCCTGTTTAATCGCTAGCGCCGTTATTATGGATACTGATTTGCATCAATTCGAGAACTCAAAACACATTTTAGCTGGTAAACAAAAAACAAAACCAGTAGAAATCGGAAAAAGAGTATGGTTGGCTGGTCAATCTGTGATTTTAAAAGGGGTGAAGGTAAATAACGATTCGGTTGTGGGTTTTCGAGCCGTGGTTACCAAAGATATACCCAAAAAAAGTTTAGCTGTTGGCAATCCTGCTAAAATTAAATTAAAATCCAACAAAGTTTAATGAAGCTCAAATATAATCCTGAGGCAAGAAAAAAAATTGTTGAAAAAAAATATAAAAATTGTTATTATTAAAATAATAAAGGTTTAATATAATATTTTTTATAAACAAATAACAATTGGATAAATCATGGCATCAGATCGACATAAAATAAAAATGGCGCTCCGGGACTTGGCCAGAAACAATGACGAACTAGATATAAAAGACTCAGTAATTAAACTTATTGCAAGGGATATAGAAAAAGTTATGGATAGTACCAATACCGATAGACAACGACACGGCTTGCAAGAACCGCTAAGCGCAGATCAAGTTGCTCAAGCGATAGAAACCTCAGAAAAAAGAAGTAGATTGGTAAGGGATTATGGAATAAATATAGATAGATACGTCAAAGAATTAGAGTAGCCTATAATTATTTAAATAATTATAGATCAGTTTTTACAAAATTCTTATTAATTTTTTATCTTACAAAATGGAAAGAACTTTAGTGTTAATTAAACCGGATGGTTTGCAAAGGAATTTGATTGGCGAAATAATTGGAAGATTTGAACGCAAGGGTTTAAAAATAATTGGTTTAAAAATGATTTCTGTGGATGACCTTAAGATTGAAGAACACTACGGTAAATATATGGATAAGCCTTTTTTTAAACATTTGAAGCGATTTATGCAAAGCGCGCCGGTAATTGCTATGGTGCTTGAAGGAGTAGAGGCGGTTTCAGCGGTTCGATTAATTGCCGGAGCCACCAAAGGTCGAGAAGCTGATGCGGGTACTATACGTGGAGATTTGGCTATGAGCATGCAGACTAATTTAGTCCATATTTCAGACCCGGAAGAGGATCCTGAAGCCGAGATTAAACTCTTTTTTCAAAACAAAGAGTTGTTTGATTATGAACGAGTGGATTTAAACTTTTTGTATTCGCCTGATGAGTTACGGTAAGACAATCCAGAACAAACTTATAGGTTATTACTGTAATTTATCAAAGGGGCATGGCTTAAGGATGAAAAAGCCAAAGAGTTTACTATTTGCTTTTTTAAATAATTATTGAATTGGAATTGTTTCACCTAGGTATTTAGGTTTTGAATTAGTAATAATATCTAAGAAAGCTTTAATAACTGCAAAATATTCTCGAAACTTATAATTTCTAATATTAGTGTAAACTCGTAGATCAACCG
>WJJI01000008.1 GCA_014729795.1 Candidatus Moraniibacteriota bacterium | reverse complement strand
TTTGATTAATAAAAAATTGATAAATACAAATTTCGCTCTTAATACCGACTAAGAAATAAAGGCAGAGAGATGAAAAATTAATTTTGCTTTAAAGAGAGTTTTTTGCTTCTTAAGTTAATGAACTTTTTAATAATCATCCAGGTATTTCATTTAACAATTTATTTAGTTCAGTTAAAACCGTATCTTTTGTCCAGTTTTGTTTTCTAATTTTTTCTACCAATGCTTCATACTGAGTTCTATCAAAGTCTTCTGTTGGTTTATGATGTTTAGTAAGAGGGCCTTCCAGGATTTCCAATAAATCTTTTTTTAACATTCTAAGCCATTTTTCTGCGTTCCAAAATTGATATTCATTTGCTTGAGGTTCGCCAGCCATTGTTCTTTCCTTAATCAATATCTCTCCTTTTTTTGTCTTTATTCCTGATTCTTCTTGAAGATGTTTTTGAAGTTTATTATTTAGTGTTAATTTTATAACTGAAATAGTTTCTCTTATTTTATGCTTGGCCCATCCTTTTAGGGTTTCCCTTAGGGTTTCCCGTTCCAGCTCCGGGGGTGGAGGGGGTGATTCATTTGGATTCATAATTTTTATAATTCAACGGTTAAATAGTTTTTAGAAAATCAAATTTTGGAATGATTCATCTCATAAAGGCTCCGTTATTAATATCAACACAGATCCCATTTACGTAATCAGGTAGATCAGTGCCGAGCCAATAAATTATTTGGGCCACTTCTTGGGCGGAGGCAAATCGGTTGTTAATGGTTTGCGCTTTGATTTGCCGACGTCTTGGCAAAGGAATGGTGTTGAGCATAGCGGTTTTAACCGGACCCGGAGCCACGGCCGCGCTTACTATACCTTTAGGCCCCAGGATTTTAGCAAAACTTTTAGTCGCGTTTATTAAAGCGGCTTTGGAAATGCCATACCAAACATCTGGATGGCCTATTTGCCCTGCAATAGAGGCTACGTTGACTATCCTGCCTTTTCTTTTTTTGATCATGGCTGGTGAAAAATGTTTAATCAGCTCCAACGGCGCTTCCAGGTTCACATTCATAAGCTTTTGTTTTTTAGCAACAGGGTATTGATCAAAAGGCAGAGCGTTCATGATGCCGGCATTATTGATTAAAATATCAATGGCGCCGATTTTTTTAACAAGCTGAGGTATTTTTTTTAGTTGATTTAAATCAAAAACTATGGTTTTTAGTCGTTGATCACGAAGTTCGAATTGAGAAAAATCCCGACCCGTAACAAAAACCTCAAATCGCTTTGACTTTAGAAAAAGCTTGGCCGTCTCCAGACCAATTCCTTTATTACCGCCGGTGATTAAGACTTTTCGCATAAGAAATCAATTTTATTTAACGCTTACTTATAATCATTATATTTTACATCTGATAGCGAATTTGTCCATTTTTTTCCATGACCGAATCAACAACCACAAACGGGCCCTGAAGATTGTCCATGCTGTAAATGGCTTCAGCTCCCCATAAAAGGGAAAGTTTTCTGCTTAAGTATTTATTATTGGTTAAAAAATAAATGTTCATTTCCGGACGAAAACGAGAGATTTTGTAAACCACTTCAAGCGGGGAGTTCTTGATAATAATACTGTTGGCTTCAATTTCTCGGGCCAAGGTAACCGCGGATTTGGCAATAAACATTAGAGAAGCGACGTGGTCATTGACTAAATCATCAAAATCAAGATCATCATAAGGACCCTCCTCGGTATAGTCGATTATTTTGCGCATAGTTTGAATGGTTTTAGCCGGGTATTTACCCATGGCTGTTTCACCGGAAAGCATGACCGCGTCGGCATGATCAATAACCGCGTTGGCCACGTCGGTGACTTCGGCTCGGGTTGGGATTGAATTTTCCATCATGGATTCAAGCATTTGAGTGGCCACGATCACGGGTTTCGATTTCTGCAAACACTGCTTAATCATGGTTTTTTGCAAAGCGGGAATTTTTTCCATAGGCTGCTCTATGCCCAAATCTCCACGGGCGATCATAATACCATCAACCGCGTCTAAAATTTGAGTAAAATTTTTAACCGCTTCATTGGTTTCAATTTTGGCGATTATGCCGGGAAGCTCTTCGGGTTCGGTGTTGGGTAGCAACTTTTTGATTTTTTTTCTTAAAACTTTTATATCGGCCGCGGTCTTGACAAAAGACATGGCCACAAAATCGACATTTTGAGCTAAAGCAAACTCCAAATTCTTAGCGTCGCTTGGGGTAAAGGCTTCCATTTTCGGAGAAATTTTGGGAATATTCACACCTTTACGCGGTTTGATGACGCCGCCAACCACAACTTTGCAAAGTAAACCTCGAGAAAGCCGTTCAATTACTCTGGCTTCCATCATACCGTTGTCTATATAGATTGAATCTCCGCTTTCCAGATGGTTTAACAGTTTCTTGCTATCCAATCCTAATTGAAAATCAATTTTCTTGCTTGGATTGACAAGATTTTGTTCTCCTTCAAAAATCAAACCGATAGCGTCTTGTTTGAGCTCGAGTTTGTCTTTAACTGTCTTGACTCTGATTCTTGGGCCCTGTAAGTCAGTAATCACTCCGATATTT
Source organism: Candidatus Moraniibacteriota bacterium (assembly GCA_014729795.1). GTDB lineage: Bacteria > Patescibacteriota > Minisyncoccia > CAIUEV01 > JAHKAQ01 > WJJI01. The sequence continues at coordinate 14,087 of WJJI01000008.1, read as the reverse complement.
TTACCTAGATCGCCGGCTGCTTGGCGGATGTTCTTCATTAACTCGCCGTTGCTTCGATGGCTACCGTGGGAAAAATTAATCCTGGCTAAACATAAGCCTCTTTTGATCATGGCTAAAAGCATTTCTTTGCCGCTGGAAGCAGGTCCAATAGTGGCCACTATTTTGGTACGCATAATGTTTTTTATTGCTAAAAAAGCAAGCCTAACAAATGGTCTTGTATTTTTTAAAACTTGGGATTTACTAAAATTTTATATATTGAGTTTTTCCGCCCATTCGCCAATCACGGGTAATTTTTCCTTTTTGCCGCCCAAAGCATTGATAATGCCCATGATGTTTAAAATAAGAATTATCAAGAATAAAGCTGCCAAGGAAACCGGGCCAACAATTGGAACAGGGGTAAGAAAAATAGAAACTATGGAATAGCCTATCCAAATAATACAAACTACCAAGCCCTGCTTGGCGTGAAATAAAGCAAACGGACTGTCTTTTTTGGCCAAAAGCGGCACCAAAAAAAGAATACCGATGTAGCCGATTGCCGCGATGGCTTTGTTTTCTTCCGCATCCTTATCGATTACCGACCGGGAAGATTTATTTTTTGATTGATTATCAGAATTTTTTTCTGATTCTTTTTCTTTGTTCATGTTAATCTTTAATAATTACCATTTTAAATTTAACTTATTTTAATACAGTTGACAAATCGTTGATTTCTAATTTTTACTTTCTTATTAACGATTGTTGTTTGGAAGTTTTTTATTTCTCAGCCACTCGCGAACCTGTTTTATTTGTTTAGGGATTTTGTCTTGAGTAAGCATTTGTTTAATAATCAAATGTAGATATTTATTGTAAAGTTCTTTTGCTTGCAAGGGGTTTATATCTGATAAATTTACCAAGCGCTTAAACGCTTGGTAAATTTCAAAATAATTACCGGTTTTGACTTTCCATGTCGTGCTTGTCAATTACAATTTCACTACCTCTTTGATATTTTTGCTTTAAGATCCCAACCACAATAGCATCTTCTACTTTGTCGCGAATGGTTCTTTTTAAAAAGCGAGCTCCGTACTCGGGGGAATAGCCAATTTTAGCCAAATAATCCAAAGCTTGATCGGTTAACTTCACGGTAACGCCTTGTTCGGTTTCCAGTCTTTGATTTAATTGCTTGATTTCGATTAGAGCGATTTGTTTGATATTTTCATGGGTTAGGGCATTGAAAATAATAATGTCATCAAAACGATTCAAGAATTCGGGTCGAAATTTTTTCATAAGCTCGGTTTTAATTTGTGGCTTGACCTTGTCAATAGAAATGCCTTGCTCCAAGGTAGTTAAAATTAACCTGGAACCAACGTTCGAGGTGGCGATTAATATCGTATTGGTAAAGTTAACCACCCGACCTTGACCGTCGGTGATACGGCCATCATCAAATATTTGTAAAAACAAGTCCCAAACCCTGGGATGAGCCTTTTCAAATTCATCCAAAAGAACCAAAGAAAAAGGATTGATGCGTACGCTTTCAGTAAGTTGACCTTTAACGTTGCCGAGCGAATCACCGATGAGCCTTTCCAGATCATAAGGGGTGGCGAATTCGCTCATGTCAATTCTGGTCATGCGATCTCGGGAGCCAAAATAAACCTGGGCCAAGGCTTTTGATAACTCGGTTTTACCGACACCGGTTGGGCCAAGAAACATAAAAACCGCGATTGGACGTTCGGACTCACCAATCCGCACTCGCATTCTTCTGATGGCCGCGGCGGTATTTTTCACAGCTTGGGGTTGACCAATAACTTTTTTGGCGATTTCTCGCTCTAAATTCAAAAGCTCCTCGGCTTCGTCTCGACCAATTTTGGTCACCGGAATACCGGTTTTTTCCGAAAATACCTCTAGTACCTCATTTTTGGTAACCAAACTTTTACCTTTTGTGTTTTTGGCTCTTACAATAGCTTCAGCCAGAACATCAATGGCTTTTTGCGGTAATAATTTATTGGTAATAAACTGCCGGGATTTATCTATGGCCTCTTCAGCGGCGCTGTAGGTAATGGTGACCCGATTAGCTTTTTCCATGATCGGTATTTGGATAGAAAGCACTTTTAGAGAATTTTCTTTGTCTAATTCTTGAATTTTTATCGTATCAAATGTTTGGGCAAATTCCCCTCTTGGCTCTATATGGCGACGATAGCCTTTTAAGGTTGTTGAGCCGATAACTTGAATCACGCTTTTGGAGAAAAGCGGCGCCAAAAAACTAATAATATCCATGCTGGTAACGCTCTTCACTTTGGAAAGATTATGAATATCCGGAATGTAAATAATCACATTCTTGGTTTTAATCAGCTCAGCCATAATTGCTTCTACTCTAGCTTTAAGCAGGGAGCCGTCACCGCCGCCCACGCCGAGAGCGCCGACATTCAGCTTAACCAAGCGTTTATCTCTCAGCAAAGACGGTACCTTGTTGCGCACGATTCGGCGAGCCAAACCCCGCGCCATAGCATCGCGACCACTACCCTCTTGACCGATCAGCAAAATATTGTTTTTGGAACTACGTTGTAGGACCCGGGTAAGCATTCTCATTTCTTTGTCTCGGTTTACCAAAGGCAAAAGCCAGCCTACTCGAGCATAATCAGTTAAATCAGTGCTGAATTGGTCTAAGGTTTTGGTCTGCACCGCGCTCCAACTACGGTTCATGATGTGATGCGGGGGTTTTTTGTAAGACTTTTTACTTAAAAAATTAGTAACTTTGAGATTTTTATACTTATTCCATAAGCTAACGTTATGAAAATCTTCAGCTTGAATAGTGTACTTGTTTAAAATGGGGCGAAAAAAATCCTGACTGATGATAACAAATAAAAGGTTCTTGGGCTTGATGGTGGGTTCATCGGTTTTAACCGCTTCCCAAAAAGCCTGAAAAAGATAATTTTTATAAGTCCCATCCAAAGCAATATTTTTAGTGGCTTGATTAAAAACCATGTCCCGGCCGGCTTGCTTAATAAATTGATTTACCGGGATTTCCAATTTTTGAAATAATTGATGAACTTGGCTATCCATCATCAAAGCATATAGTAAGTGCATTGTGTTGGGCGCTTGATTTTTAGAATAGGCTAAATCCAGAGCATTGGCTAAAACTTGTAGAGTTTTTAAATCAGCTGATTGAGAAATATCAATAGCGATTGGTTTGTTTTTTTGCTTAAACTGATCGGCTAAAATATATTGATAGTCTTTTTCCAAAAGCGAAATCGGTTTTCTCTTCATGAAAACAGCTCGATGGTAAAGCACCACCACCATTAAAAAAAGACCTAGCCAGAAAAAAGCCGTGGCCCAGCCAGCAAAAAAAAGATCAAATAAAAAGTGAAGGTTGGGTTTAAGATTTTGATGGGCTTTTAGGCTATCGTACAAATTTAAACCACCCACAATTGTGAAAAGAAGGCCTAGGGCCCAAGAACCAATTTCAATAATGGCGCTTAAGCGGCGGATTGATTTTCGTATCAAAGGCGGAACCGCGCGCATTTTTTCGCCCCAATAAAGTTTGATGCCGCGTACTTCCTGAACATAACCCTTGCCTCCGCATTGTTGGCAAGCATTGTCAAGACTATTTACCCAGCCGGATCCCCGGCAGGTATCGCAATTGATTTGATTGATTTCTACTTGAGCGGATTCCATAATAAGGTTTTACTGATTCCAAATAAACAGATTAACCACAAACCAAACCGGGGCAAGCCATACAAAGCCTAAAAACAATAAAAATCCAATTATTTCCAAGATTAGGAGAATTAAATGAATAACAATCCCGATTAATACTCGACCGATTCTAAAAATTGGACCCAAGACCCTGCCCATTACCGTATAGTCCTGATATAATGGCTCGAATAAATTGCGCGCGGTAACATAGGTGGCCCAACCTCCCTCAAAAAATACATTGGCTGTTATGGCTTTCTTCCAATAGCCCAAAGGAAGCCGCACCAACCAAAAATAAACCAAACCGGTGAGCCACTGGACTGACTTGACGGATATTTTAGTGATGTAAAAAGGAATTGCGTTTAACATTTGCTTAGGGTTTAATAAAATTTTCGCTTATTTTTATTATACTTTTTTGATTAAAAAACCCAAATGCTTTGAATTTTCTAAGAAAAAAAACTTTTAACCTGACTTAAAAAACCAATGATAAAAAAACCGATCAGCAAATAATTCAACCAATAAGGAAGGTTTACATGAAATTCGGGTCGGCGTTTGCCTTTCAAACGAGCCTTTTTGAGCAAAACCGTGATAAGAATCGAATTAAAAACCCCAAAAAATACCCCCAATAAAGAAATTACCGCTATAAAATTATCAATACCGGCTAAATATAGGCCTAAAGGCAAAGCCCAGGCTATTAACCAAGCTATCTTATTATTAATCTTAAAATCACAAATTAAGGTATTCTTTAAACTTGCGCCAACCACCACAAAAGAAGAAAAAACCGCCAAGAAACCAAAACCAACCGCGGTTATCTCCACAAACCGACCAAGCTTGTCGCCAATGCCGATTAAAGCTTCTTGTTGAACCGCGGCGCCATAAACACCAATTAAACTAAAACTGAAAAAAAGCAGTAAGACAAAAACCAAAGCATAGGCAATAAGAACTGATTGGGCAAGGTTTTTTTTCTGTTTTTTTAAAATTTGCTTAATGATAAATAAGCTGCCGATACTATCCAAGGCAAAAAGCATAACCCCAGCAGCCGGAAAAAATTGATTTAAGTTGGTGTTACCAAAATTGCGTAAGTTTACTTGCCCAAGACTGGCCATCAGAATTAAAATAATGATTCCGATTAAAAGACCGGTCATGATTAATTCGGCTCGGCCTAAGTCTTCTACACCTTTCCAGATTAAAAAAATACCCAAAGCGATAAAGATTAAAACGTAAACATAGGTTGGCAAATCAAGGTTAAATAAATTTTCAGTATTGGTTTTTAAAAAAACTCCGCCCAAAATATAGTAAGCCAAAATCGCGCCCAGACCGCCCACACAAAGACTGATCAATTGCAATAATTTACCAGGCCAACCTAGATATATTTTAGCCAGGTTGGGAAAATAATAAGCACCCGGGGTTCTTAACATAATTTCGATCAGATTCAAACAATTAATCAAAGTCAAAATGGTTACCAATGTTAAAAAGAAAACACCGGGTATAAAACCCAAGCGCTGCATGACATAGGGCAGTCCAAATAAACCCGCTCCCATGATATAACCAATCACAGTGGCGGTAGCATACAAGAAAACCTTTTTTTGATTTTTCATTTATTTTTATTTTCTAACAAAAAACCGATTTCTTTAACCAAAGCAACAAAAGGTAGCCATAAAAAAAATGTTCTCATCCAAAACTTGTCAAAAAAAGTGTTGACCGGAATTTTATTTGTATCTGGATCGTACATGGTTATTTGCTTATTTCATTTTTTAATTTATTGGTTTTTTCTGGTTTTTGGGCAATTAATTTTATAAACCACGTCTTTTCTTTCCACAATGACTTCCCAGTTTTGCTTTTGAGCGTACCGGTATAATTTTAAATCGCTATTAAAGGCGATAGGACGTTCAACTAGATTAAGAAAGGAGATGTCTGATTCGGTGTCGCCCACACCGATTGATTCTTTTAAGCTAACGCCTTGTTCGGCCACGTATCTTTTGAGAGCATCGGCTTTGTTTTTAACCGGGGTATAAATCTCTCGGCCGGTAAAATTTCTTTGTTTGTCTATCTCATAAACCGTACCAAAAACATCGTCAAATTTTAAATATCGATTGTATTCCCGAACTATTTCAACCGGGGAACCGGAAATTGCCAAGAGCATGTAATTTTTCTTCTTGAGCTCGGAGATTAGTTCGGTTGTGTACACAAAGGTTCTGCGCTGATAAAAAGCCACTACTTTTTTGGCGATTTTAATAATATCATCTTTGTTTTTACCTTTCAAATCTTGGCGGTAAAGTTTAATCAGGGTTTGTTTGTATTTTTCGTAAGTGTCTTTATTTTCAAGCCAATCTCGATAACTTTGAATGATTTTTAACAAAGTTTTTTTGGGGAAAACTCCTCGATACGCCAAACCATCCAGAAGCTCAAACTGTAGGTTGCTTCTAAAAATAGTGCCATCGATGTCAAAAACAGCGAGTTTGCTTTTTTTTGGCTTCATTTTATATTTTGAATTGTTTAGCAATGACGCGCTAAATAAAAACCCGGAGTTACTCCGCAATCATTAATCGATTGCGCGGGTTATAAAAATCATTGGCAGATTCCCAAAAGTATACCAGCTTGGCTTTTCGATTGCAATCCAGTTTGTAATTTTGCTATAATCAATAAAGTTAACGAGATTAAATATTTTTTATGACTTATGATAATTATTTCATTTTCCGGATTGGATGGCTGTGGAAAATCTACCCAGATTGACTTACTAGCTAAATATCTGCAGAAACAAAATATTGGACATAAAATTATTCACATTATTCAGAACTCTTTGGCTAATCGTCTGGCTAAAGCTATGGGAAAAAATCGGGACGGCAAGTATTTCCAACAGTCCGGGTCTAAGCCTCGAGCTTCTTGGTTGGGAATTCAAGCTAGAAAAGTGGCGCTGGTTTTAGACTTGCTGCTGTTCCGCTTAAGCTTGCCCTTTTATCAAAAAAAATATACAATTTTACTCTGTGATCGGTATTTTTATGATTATTTAATTAATATTTTTTATTTACAGCAACGATTAAACCCGAGTCTGCCTTTTTTAATTAAATTATTAACGCCCAAACCGGATTTAGCTATTTATTTAAAGGTCGAGCCAGAACAAGCTCAAGTTAGAAAATCCGACCAGGGTTTGAAATATTTAAAAAACAAATATAAAATCTTCCAGGCTCTAAGTTCGCAGGTGGATTTCTACAGTCTTGATTCCAGTCAAAGCCGAAAGCAAACCCGGGCTAAAATTGTCAGCAAGGTTGAAACCATCTTAAAGACAGATAAATGATAGTAAAATTTAAATCCGCGCTTGAGAATGCAAAAGCAAACTCGCAGGCTCATGAGCCTTTTGTTTGATCATGGTTAAATTTGTTTTGTTTATCCAAATTTTAAATAATTGTGATGTCCTTGGTAAGATCATTTATTTTTATTAATTTTGCCGAAATTGTTTACATTGTTTCGGGTTATTTTATTCATTTCTCTCTAGCCCGAGTCTTGGAACCGGCTGAATATGGGCGATATAGCATTATCATAAGTTTGGTAATGATGATCATTATGTTTATTGGGGATGGTATTCCCAAAGCCTTATCCAAATATATCGCTCAGCATCCGGAGATGGCGGGCATAATCAAACGGAAAGCTTTTATCGCTCAAGCAATAGTGATTTTACTGGTTTCTCTTTTGTATTATTTGACCACGCCTTTGGTGGCGCGCTTGCTAAAGGATATGAGCTTGCTGCCTTATTTACGACTCTCGGTTTTGATAATTCCAAGTTTTGCTTTAGCCAGTTTTTATAATAATTATTTTAATGGTTTAAAAAAATTTCACCTGCAGTCTATTCAAAGAATTGTCCGTTCTTTTGCCCGAGTATTAGCTATTGTTGGCATTGCTTACCTTTTCAAAGTCAAGGGCGCGATTATAGGATATATTATGGCGCCAAGCTTGGTATTTGTTTATTCCATTTTAATAGACAAAACTATTAAACATAAGCGAATCAAGAAAAAACAAGATTTTCCCTACTCAAAAATTTTAAAATTTGGCGGCAGCATTGTTTTTTTTATGATTGGCTACCAGTTATTAACTCGAACAGGAATTTTTTTAATCAAACGTTTGACTGGCGAAGATTTCTTAGCCGGTGTTTATAACACGGTTATAGTAATCGGGGAAGTGCCTTTTTATTTTTTATCCAATCTGGCAATTTTACTTTTGCCTACCATTTCAAGCGTGGTGGAAAAACAAAGTTTGGAAAAAGCCAGACAAATTATTCAGCAATCAATTAGATACATTATTGTTTTGCTAATCCCAATTGTATCGGTGGTGATTTTATTTTCTGAGCGGATTGTTGTGCTTATGTATACCTCAAAATTTGTACAAGGGTCATTTGGTTTAAAGTTTTATGTTTTGGCCATTGGCATGCTTTCAATTTATTATATTTGCACCTTTATCTTAAACGGTTTTAATCAAGTTAAAACTTCGGTTTTTTTGACCTGGTTGGGCGTAATAATAAATTTTATTTTGTGTTATATTTTGATTCCCGGCTACGGAATTTTGGGAGCCGCAATTTCCATGATACCCACCGCTTTTATTTTAATGAGCCTGGGCTTGTTTTTCACGCAAAAACACTTTGGAGCTTTTATGAATTACGTCTCTTTATTTAAATCCTTATTTGCCGCGGCTTTGACTTGGTTTATTTTTAAATATTTTAATCTACAAGTATTTTTTAATAAAGATGCTCATTTGGAAGTACTTGGTCCGGATAACCGTTATTATTTCCTTCCGTTTGCTTTGCTTTTTGTGGTTTTGTATTTCGCTATCTTGCTTTTTATTAGAGGAGTGGATAAGCAAGATTTGATTAAGCTGAAAAAAACCTTGCTTAAAAAGCCTTTAAAAAAATCTTTAAAAAACGTACCTAAAAGATAATTGGATTAGACGATTTTTCTTTTAGTAGCGTAGCGCATTTTGTTGTGGTTTGGGTTGTTTTTGTAATCGATATTTTTGACTTTGACTTTGCTAAGAAAAACCAGGTAAATAATTTCCAGCAAGCCGCCGGTTTGAATCAAGATAAAGAAAATAAACCAACCTACTTGACCACGACGAGCGCTTTTCCATAAAGCCATGGCTCGCCAAGGAATGGTCCAAACAAGAACCGCCACGACAATAATTTTTATTAAATCAAAATGTTCCGAGGGAATTACTTGCATGTTTTTTAAAATTTATATGAATTATTATAATTTGCCTGGATTGATTCTTGATAATCAGACTTGGACTTTCCGCAATAAAACCGATTTTGTAAAAATAAATTTTATTAAAAATCAGTGTGATTGATAAATGTTTTAATAATTGAAATAATAATTCTAAATATAACAAAAAAATGAAAGCAAGTAAAAAATCAAAAGTTCAAGATATCTCGGTAATTATCGTGACTTGGAACGGAGGTAAGATCTTAAAAAATTGTCTAAAAAGCCTGGTTAGCAATAAGGCCGATTTAAAGTTGCAAATAATCATAGTTGATAATAACTCGACCGATAAGACCACGCAGTTTATTAAAACCAATTATCCAGAGGTTGAATTAATTGAAAATTCGATTAATAAGGGCTTTGCTCGAGCAAACAATCAAGGAATTAAAAAAGCGCAAGCGGATTATATTTTGCTTTTAAATCAAGACATCCAAATATTGCCCGGCGCTTTAATTAAGCTTTATGATTTTTTAACTCAGAATAAAAAAACCGGGAACGGGAAAATCGCTTCGGTTTCTCCTCAATTGCTATATCCGAATAAAAAGCTTCAAAAAAGCCTAAGACCCTTTCCCAGTCCCTTAAATATACTTAAAGACGCTTTCACTTTTGGCAAATTTCATGAAAATTATTATAATCATAAAAAAGAACAAGTGGTTGAGCAGCCTATGGCTTCTTGTTTGCTTTACCGCAGTCAAGCTTTAAAACAAGCACAAGGTTTTGATCAAGCGCCGGCGTTTTTTTTGTATTTCAACGACGTCGATTTAAGTTTTCGGATTAAACAACTTGGCTATAAACATTATTATTTACCACAAGCCCAAGCGATTCACCATCATGGATACAGCGCAAAGACTTGGTCAGAATTTAAGCGTTTAAAGGCTTGGAGCCGGGGTCTTTACTATTTTTTAGTCAAGCATTATGCTAAAGATAATTTGTTAAAAAAATCTTTGATCGCCTTAGAGGTTTTGTTAATCTTTATTATGAGATTATTGTTTTCAGTTAAAATGGCGGTAAGCAAATCATCTAAATAACTAATAAACAAAATCAAATGGCTTATTATCCAGCTGGCTCTAGGGAAGACGACCTAATAAATGAAAAGATTAAAACATTTGGAGTGAGTCTTAAACAAAAGAGTAAAACGAAAACAAGACAAACAGATAAAGAACCGGAAGACGATCAAGAAGAAGCAGAAGAACAGGACCGGGACGTTGACGAACAAGATGAACCTGAGCAACTCAATAATCAATCAAAAAAAACTTTTATGGGTTTTTTAAAAACTAAAAATCGTCAACAAAGAATTGAAGAACAAAAAAAAATGTTTAACCCCAAAAGCCGACGTTTTAAAAAATTTTTGGGTCTTGTTTTTTTGTTTGGTTTAATTGTGGGCGGAATTATTTTTTACAAAGCTTCAAGTTTTGCCGGTAAGATTTCTACCAACGGCAGCTTATTCACGGGTTGGTTTGGGGACTTAAAAAGCAATGAACAAGGACAAATCAATATTTTGGTGTTTGGTATGCGGGGTAAAAATATTCCGGGTGGAAGTTTATTAGCTGATTCAATTATGGTGGTGGCTGTCCGGCCTGAAGAAAACAAAGCGGCTTTAATATCCATTCCCAGGGATTTATATGTGGAAATCCCGGGCAAAGATTATTCTCGCAAAATAAACGAAGCCAACCCGATTGGAGAAGAACAAGGCGAAGGCAAAGGTCTGGAATTGATGAAGAAAACGGTTAGCAATGTCACGGGCTTGGATATCCACTACGCTGTTTCTACCAATTTTAATGCGTTGCGTGAAATTGTTGATGTATTGGGCGGCATTACCATTTATTTAGATAAACCATTTGTTGAAGATGAGCAATACGTTGAGGGTCAAGAATGCGGAGGTAAGTTTATTCTTCCCGCTGGCGAGGTTCACCTTGATGGGGAGGAGGCGCTTTGCTATTCTCGAGCTCGCTTTAAAACCTCCGACTTTGACCGAGCCAGAAGACAACAAGAAGTATTGCTGGCAATTAAAGAAAAGGCTTTGGCTTTGGGCACTTTGTCTAATTTTAGCAAAGTTAACAACATTATTGATGTGGTTGGTACAAATATCAAGACCGACATGAAAACCGGGGAAATGAAAAAAATGTTTGAGCTTTTCAAGAATATGGATAATATGAAAATTTACAAAAAAGTACTGGATAACTCTAAAAACGGCTTGCTTTATTCCAGCAACAACGGCTCATATATTTTACTGCCTAAAGGTGATAACTTTGAGCAAATTCATCAGGCTTGTCAAAATATTTTTAAACAGGAAGATAAGCAAGAATCCGAATCCGGAGATCAAGATGAAGCCAAAAATCAAAATGATGATTCAACGAATTCGAATAACGATTAAATTAGGTAAAATATTAAAAGCGTAATCCCTAAAACTGTTGGATAATGCTCATATGATTCCAGCTTTTTAGCTGATCAGCCATGACCAAAAAAGACCAAACTCAAGTTTCTATAATTGTTTCGGCTTTTAAGCAGCCGGAAATTTTAAAACTTTGTTTAAGTTCTCTTAAAAAAAAACTCGGCTCTGAGCTCAAAACTCAAGTTATCGTTGTTGATATTGAGGCTAATCGTTTTAATCGCGATTTATTAATTGAGGATTTTCCCGAATACGAATATTTGCCTATTAAAACAAATGTGGGTTTGGCCAAGGCCTTGAATTTGGGTATTCAAAAAGCCAAAGCGCCTTACATTTTGTCCTTGAATCCTGATATAGTGATAAAATCGGGCGCGGTTAAAGCTTTGTACGAGTATGCTCGTAAGGATTTAAAATTGGGAATTGCCGGGCCTAAGTTGCTTAACTTTAACGGCACTACTCAAAAATCAACCTTTAAGTTTTATACCCCGTTAACTATTATCTTGAGGCGTACTGCCCTTGGGCGTTTGCCTTTTTTTAGGCAAATACTCAAAAAATTTTTTATTAAAACCAAAACCAACCAACCGACAAGGATTAAAGGTTGGTTAATGGGTTCCGCCATGATGATGCGCCGAGATAACCTGAGAAAAGTTGGTTTGATGGACGAGCGGTACTTCATGTATTTTGAGGATGTTGATTGGTGTCGGCGGTTTTACCAGCAAGGCTTTCATATCGTATACGTACCTCAAGCTCAGATGTTTCATTATCACGCCAAATTAAGCGCTTCTAAAAACATATTGAGTTTACTTTTTAATCACATGACGTTTATTCATTTTTTATCCGGAATCAAGTATTTTATGAAATTCAGGGGTTGGCGAGTTAAAGACCAAGCTCGATAATAAGTAATTGAAAATACTTGAGTGATAGAGCCACGGAAAAAAATTGGGAGACTGGGCGAAAAATTGGCTAAAGATTTTTTAAAAAGATACGGCTATGAAATTCTGGAACAAAATTTTCAAAAAAGATTTGGCGAGATTGACATAATCGCTCGTAAGGCCAAAACAGTTATTTTTGTTGAGGTTAAGCTTAGAGACTGCTCTAAAAAACGCTTTCCGGGTGAGTTGCCTCAGGCGGCGGTGAATAGACAAAAAATTAAAAAGCTTAAATATACGGCCGAGTATTATATTTACTTCAAAAAATTAGCTCGAGATTATAATTACCGTTTTGATGTAATCGCGATCATTTTGTACCCAAGTCGAGCCAGACTTAAACATATTAAGTATGCTTTTTATTAAAGCAAAATTGATAAACTTTGAAATTACACAGTTGGCAAAAGGCGACTAGCTTTATCTTAAGCTTAAATCAAATAAAGTTAAAGAATGAATATCCAGGGTTTAAAAAAAATTTTACAAGACATTAAAGCCGCGCCTTTGAAGGACTTGAGTCAAAATTTTTTGATTGATGATCAGATTTTGGAAACTATTATTAAAAAAGCTGATTTAAAAGCAAATGATCAGGTTTTGGAAATCGGCCCGGGGTTGGGGTTTTTGACTAAGCGTTTATTGCAACAACAAGCTAAGGTTTTGGCGGTAGAAAAAGATTTAAAATTTTATCAATACCTGAAGAAGAACCGCCAAAATCAAAATAAATTAGTATTAATAAACCAAGATATTCTTAAGCTGGATTTAAATATATTGATTCAACGGCATTTTCGGCCCGAGATTGGCTATAAAATTGTGGCTAATGTGCCATATCATATAACCTCCAGGCTTTTGTATCTTTTTTTTCAAATTAAACCACTGCCGCAAACCATGACTTTGCTGTTGCAAAAGGAAGTGGGTTTAAGGATATGCGCCAAACAACCACGAAACAACCCTTTGGCTCTTTTTGTTAAATTGTTTACTCAACCGGTAATCGCGGAAATAGTAAAAAAAACCAGTTTTTACCCCGAGCCTAAAGTTGACTCCGCGATAGTGGTTTTGCCAAAAATTCAAGCACAAGTTGACCCGCAATCCCAAAAATTTAAAGATTTACATGGTTTGATTAAAATTAGCTTCGCTTCCCCCAGGAAAACATTGCTAAATAATCTAAAAAACTCTCAGCGATTTTCCGGCGCACAAATCAGACAAGCTTTGGCTAAACTAAGACTTGGTCCCAAGGTTCGCGCTCAAGAATTAAACATTGAACAGTATAGGTACTTAAACTCTTTGTTAAATAAATAACAGAAGCTATCGCCCAATAAACAATTGCGGTAAATTTGATTTGTGGTTTCAGTAAGTCTCCAAAAATTCTTTTTCCTAATATTACTCAAAAATATTTGACAAAATTAATTAAAAGGTTTATAAAAATTGGTTAATAGATAATGAGTTATTTTTTATTACTTTAATTATGAAAAACAATTATTTAAAAATGAGTAAATACTTATTTGTTTTGTTAATCGTTGCTATTTTTCCGGCAAGCGCGATTAAGTATAATCAGTTGACCGGATTAAAACAAGCAAAAGCTTTCACCGGGCAGAAGGCCTGCCAAGTTTATAATGGTTTTTTCACCGATACCAATGATTTTCATAACCGAGCGGACGGGTTAAACAAGAACTGGCACAACGGTTGCGTGAATACTCAAGTGATTGCCAACAGCGCGGATTATCAAGGCGATAAAATTATTTGGAGATGTCAAGGAGTGGAACAAACCTGTAGCGCTAATTTAAGCCAAAATTCGCCTTATCATCCAAACCAAGCAGAATCAATTCAAGAGCAAGCCAAAGACGTGGAAAAACAAACCAAATGCCAAACCTTTAA
>WJJI01000050.1 GCA_014729795.1 Candidatus Moraniibacteriota bacterium | reverse complement strand
GTCTATAGATATTTTTATAAGCATACATAAATTTTTTCACCAATTTATTTGGTTTTTCTTAGCATTATTTGTAATCAATAAAATTAGAAATTGGCAAAAACTCATTAGATTAATTCAAATAACCTGTTTATCGCTATTTATTCAATCAATTATCGCTAGTATCCAGTTTATTAACCAAAACACCATCGGCTTGTTTTTTATTGGCGAACAATTGCTTGATAAACATATTTTGGGGGTTGCAAAAATCTCGACTAATTATGGTTCAATAATTAGAGCATATGGGACACTACCACATCCAAATATTTTGGCTGGTTTTTTGCTATTATCTATTTGCGTAATTTTTTTATATTCTAGTTTTATAAAAAAAGGAGGTCATTATTTAAATATAAATTTTGTTAATTTATTTAACGAAATAGCTAATTTTATAAAAAAAATTATATTTTTATTTTATAAAAAATATATTAATAAGAATAAAATTTATTCTAATTTACTTATAAAAAAAATAACAACGGTAAAAAACAATCAAATTCAAACAATAAAATATTTAAATGATTACAAACAGACAAGAAAAACTAAAAATTATTTTTATAATGGCAATTCCAAGGTGTATAACACTACAAAGCATAGAATCGAAAATTATATTTTAGCAATTTTTTTGTTTTTAAATCTATTCGCGTTGGTACAAACGTTTTCCAGGGTTGGAATATTTTTCGCTTTAATAATTTTATTGTCTTTTTATATTTATAAAATTAACGATAAATTATTTTATTACTGTCTTTTTGTTCTTTTTGTTTTGTTAATTGCCTTTTTTCCTTTACTTAAAAAAAGAATTTTTGAAAACACCGCTGTTTATTCGAAGCAAGATAAACAATCAGAAAAATATTATATAAAACAAAACACTTCAACCAGAAAATATTACGATGATATTGCTAAAATAGCCATAAATAGACATGTATTTACCGGAGTTGGATTGGGAAATTTTGTTAATTTTGAAGCTAAAAATAATTATTTACAAATCCATAATCTATTTTTACAACCTGTTCATAATGTTTATTTGTTGGCTGCAAGCGAAATGGGAATATTACTTTTTAGCGTATTGTTATTGATAATTATATTATATGTTTTTGATGGCGTTAAACTAAATAGAAAAATTGGAAAAACGTTTATAAATATTGTTCCCATATATGTATTTTTTATTGTTGTTTTAATAATTTTTTTGTTTGATCACTACTTTTATTCTTTTCCACAAGGCATGGCAATAATTGCGATCAGCTCGGTTTTTTTAAGGGGTAGCCAGAAAGTCAATACTGATCGGTTCCATACGGAACTGACTGTGGATAAACTTCCAAAAGCCCACTATTATTGGGCTGATTCAGATATTGATTCGGAATAAAAGAAGAAAATTTTTAATAGAAATAAGTATATATTCAATACTCTGGCTTAAAATATCGATTAAAGCTACATACTTCAAAAATATTTGGATTGTGGATAACTTTTTGAAATATCGAACCGTATTAATTTTTGTTGACTCCGGAAATAATAATTATCTTATCAGTTCTTAATAAACCTAACTTTTGCTTTGTTTTATATTAATAAGCCAAATTCAGTTAATAAGAGGCTGCGCGTAAACACAGAACCGAAGCTTAAGGGCAGTGTTTAAAATTATTTTGTAATTTTACGAAAAAAATTAAAAATTGGCTTGGATTCAGATTTTTTTTGTTCCGGCTCCTTGGCTCTTTTTTTAATACTATCGAGATCATAGAAAAATTTTGTTCCGGTTTCCGTTTTGGCTTTTTGGTAATTGATTAAGTTGGCTTTACGCCAATAATAAAGTTTTTGTTTGGTGATTTTTTTAAATCGATTAAAAATAAAGGTGGAGTTTACGTATTCTTTTTTCATTTTATTAGGTATTAAATTTTATTATTTATTTTTTTGAAAATTTACCATGAGTGTGCCCGGGGCGAGACTCGAACTCGCATGAGGTATTGCCTCAAGGGATTTTAAGTCCCTCGTGTCTACCAATTCCACCACCCGGGCTAATTAAATTGAGGCCAGGAAGGGACTCGAACCCTCATAAAAAGGTTTTGCAGACCTTCCCCTAACCTTTCGGGCACCTGGCCGGATTATACAATAAAATATTGAAAAAACAAACTTAACTCCCCCATTCTTCAATTTGTATCTGAATTGGAGATAATTGTAAATTATTTCGATGAAGATTAATCTTGTCTTTTAATTGCTTGGCTTTTTGATTTAATTCTTGGCTTAGCTTATTTAGATCGATGTAAACATTGTTTTTGATTACAATATTGTTCTTCATAATTTCCCGTTCTTGATCTTGAAGGTATTCATAAACTTTTAAAACATCAAACTGAGCCGGATCCTCTACTAATAGTTTGGCTGATTTTAGGTTTGCTTCTTGAAGTTTTTCATTATATAAATGTATTAAATTTTTATGTAAAACATTTAATTTTGATGAAGGTTGCCTTTGCTCCAAAGACTGAATGATTGATAAATAAGCCTTGTTAAAATCTTCTTCGGTAATGGAGCTTACCGCTTCGTATTCTTTTTGGTTTAGAGATTGAGCTTGTTTTTTTGCCTCCAAGTTATTTTGAGTCTGGCTTGGTTCTTGTTGTTTCTTTTTTTGTTCATACCTTTGCTTTATCTGATCGAAATCAAAATTATTTTGAGCAAATAATTGATGATAGGCCTGTCGAGTAACTTCATTCAGGTCATTAAAGTAAATGATAACTTGCTTTTCTTTTTCATAATTGGTTTGAACTTTTTTGTAAAATTCAATTAATTCACGAGTAAGCTCTTGATATTCAAATTCAGACTTGTTTTTTTCATTTAAAAAATTGATTTGATCCCGGGAGTGGTTGATTATTTTGTCAATGCTTTTTAACTGTCGATCAAGTAAATTTTTTTGATTTTGTTGAGATAAATCATTTTCTAAAAAGCCTTTTTTTGTTTGGTGAAAGGAATTTATCAGCTGGATTGTTTGAATATATTTTTTACTGCTTGAGTCAATAAAGTTCTTTGATAGCTTATCTTGATAACCAATAAATATGAAAATCACAATTGTAAAAATACCTAAGATTAAGCCAACCGACACCATGGATAAATATCGGTTAATGGTTCTTTTTTTAGATTTTTTATTCACCATATTGTGTAGATGTAAAGTTTTCAAAAATAAAAAAGATGCTTTAAAAACTTGAAGACTTTTTTATTTATGCTATTAATGGTAGTAGGTAGATCAATTTTAGTCAATATAAAGGAAACAATCGGTAAACATTAATATGCTTACATGGCTCAAATTTCCAAACAAACCGTTAGACAAGTGGCAAAGTTGGGTAGAATATCCGTAAACGAAGAAGAGTTGGAGAAATACACTCAAGAACTTCAAGGAATTTTGGAGTTTATTAAAATATTAGAACAGATCGATGTTAGCGGATACGAACCCTTGCTAAATTCAACCGACCAGGAAGATATTTTTTTTGAAGACAAACCCAATAAATGTTTAAATACAGATGAGATTATCGCTAACTTTCCAACAAGACAAGGAAATTATTTAAAGACAAAACCGGTGTTGAAATAACAGCATGATTAAATTTTTTGCGCAGACTTATATAAATATTAAAATACAATAATGCAAAATAACAATCCACCCCCCCCTCCAAATCAACCGGCGGGAAGCACCCCGGCTCAAGGACCAGTGGCTAACGAACAAGAGCGAATAGAAAAAATATTTTTAGAGGAGCTTGAATCTTTACGAAGACAAGCTGACGAGTTGGTAAATAAATACAAAGTCTCGATTGCTAAGGATATTTTTATTAGCAATTGGGATGAGAGGTTTAGTTTTGAGAGTAACTTAAAAGCTTATATGGATGCTTTGGCCAAGGCCGAGCAAGATGTTTTTGCCGCGCAAGGCGATTATGATCAGCATGAAAAAAATCAGTGCTTATCCCAATTAAGAATTTTAAGAGAAAAAGGCAAAACAGCTTTTGATCAGGCTCAGGAACAGTTAAAAATGTTAGAGCAACAATAACAAATATTATTAATCGGTAATTTAGCGCATAATTTTTCGCAAATCCATGCCAACCATGCCGGTTGATTGAAGCCCCAGCAGAGCCAAAATTGTGGGGGCGACATCGACTAACATGCCTTGAATTTCAATATTTGTTTGAGAAGTTAGAGGTTGAGAGCGTCGATTATCGGGGGTAACAAACCAACAAGGAACGGGATTGTTCGAATGTTGAGTGTCCGGTTCACCGGTTTTAAGATTAATCATTTCTTCGACATTGCCGTGATCAGAGGTTATCAATAAACAACCATCACTTTCAAGCACTTTAATTATTACCTCTTTTAAACAGTCGTTCAAATGTTCAACCGCTTTTAAGCCGGCTTGATAGTTGCCTGTATGACCAACCATGTCAGGGTTGGCAAAATTTATCAATATGAAGTTATATAAATTTTTATCAATCTCTCTTGCTACACCGCGGGTTATTTCTCGAGAGCTCATTTCCGGCACCGTATCATAAGAAGAAGCATTTTTCGAAGGAACCAGAATTTGATCCTCGTTCCGGTAGGGTTTTTCTTCACCCCCATTAAAGAAATAAGTTACATGAGCATATTTTTCAGTCTCAGCTATTTTTAATTGTTTTAAGTTTCCCGCGGAGATGATTTCGCTCACTCGATAGCTAACCTCTTGAGGAGGAAAGGCAACTGGACAATTAAAGTCATCATCATACGGGACCATAGAGACAAATCGGATATTTTGAGTTTTTTCAACAGGGAATTCATTAAATCTCGGATCAATAAAAGCGCGGGTGATTTGTTTAGCTCGATCTTTCCGATAGTTGAAAAAAATTACAGTATCTTGTTCTTGGATGAGTCCGACCGGTTGATTGTTAGCATGGATTACAATAGGTTCAATATACTCATCGGTTAGATTACGAGCGTGCTGGTTATTAATCGCTTCGATTGGATCTTTTTCTGCTTGGCCTTGACCCAGAACCATAGCATCATAACCCTTTTTTATACGATCATAATTTTTATTACGATCCATGGTGTAATATCTGCCAATAATTGAAGCGATTTGACCGATTCCGGTACCGATTACTTTTTTTAAATATTGTTGAGCGCTGGTGGGGGCGGTGTCGCGACCATCAGTGATTGCGTGGATAAAGGTTTGATTACCTACGCCCTCGGATTTTGCCATTTCAAGAAAAGCCAAAAGATGATCAATATGGGAATGAACCCCACCATCACTGACTAGGCCCATAAAATGAAGTTTGGTATTGTTGGCTTTGACCTGTTGGAGAAGCCGCAATATATTTTGATTGTTGAAAAATTCACCATTTTTGATAGCATTTGATATTCTGGGAAGATCTTGAAAAATGACTTGGCCGGTGCCTAAAGTTTGGTGACCAACTTCCGAATTGCCGTATTGCATCCAAGGCAGACCAACTGAAATACCCGAGGCTTGCAAAAAGGTTTTGGGGTAATATTGATCCAGTTCGGCAAAGGTGGGAGTACGCGCGTTAAGAATTGCATTGCCTCTTGATTCTCTTGTGGTGCCCCAACCATCTAAAACAACCAAAACCACAGGTTTATTTTGTTGATTCATAAAAAAAGTTAAAGTTATTGATATCTATAAGTTGGTTATTGTTAAAATTTTATTAGGTCAAATCAAATAGCTTCTGAATTCTGCTTGGTTTGTCGTAACTGTGATTTAATTATAATCTTTGATAAAAAACAGGTCAATTTGACTAGATGAATAAACAAGAAAAAAAGTTAACCATTGGAATCGATGCGCGCTTTTGGAACGCAAAAGCAAGAGGCTTGAGCAGATATGTTCAAAACTTGATTTATGGCTTGGAAAGCATTGATTTTCATAATAATTATATTGTTTTTTTACTAAAAAAGGATTATCCAAGCTATAAACCAAATAATAAGAATTTTCGAAAGAAGATTTTTAATTGTTCATGGTATTCTTTTCAGGAGCAAATTGTTGGCGCTTGGGTTTTGGATGACAAAAAGGTTGATTTGATGCATTTTCCTCACTTTAACGTCCCAATTTTGTACAACAAGCCTTTTATTGTTACGATTCATGATCTAATTTTATTAAAATTTGCCAACAAAGAAAATACCACCTTAGGCAGCTTAGCCTTTTTTGTAAAAAAATTCGGTTATTTGTTGGTATTAAGATCGGCTTTAAAAAAAGCTAACGCAATAATCGCAGTCTCAAATTTTACTAAAAGAGCGATTATTAAGCACAAACCAGAAATTAAAGCAAAAATCAGAACCGTTTATCAAGCGTGTCCGAAACTACATAAACGCAAAGAAGAAAAACAAACTAAATCAACTAAAAGCTTAGCTCTAACTAGAATAAAGCAGCAAAAAATTAAAGCGCTTATGAAAAAAAGGCGATATTTATTATATGTTGGAGCGGCATATCCTCATAAAAATTTAGAAAGATTACTTTTAGCTTTTAATAAAATTAGAAAAGATGAACGCTATAAAAACCTAAACCTTTTTTTAGTCGGAGGCAGAGATCACTTTTATCAAAAATTGAAAAGCTTTAAGAAATTTTGTAAAATGAAACAAGTGGTCTTTTTGGGTTTTATAAAAAAAAATGATATATTAGAAGAACTTTATGTTAGAGCTGAATTGTTAGTTTCCCCCAGTCTTTATGAAGGCTTTGGTTTTCCGGTTTTTGAGGCAATAAAAAGAGGCACGGCCGTGGCTTGCAGCAAAACCGGAGCGATTGAGGAACTGCTAGGCGATTCAGCGATATATTTCGACCCGTATAATGTTGATGATATTTGTGATAAAACAAAACTACTTTTAACAAACAAAGAGCTTCAAAAAAAACTGGTTAGACAAGGAAAAAAAAAGATGAAGAGATTAAGCTGGGAAAAAACGGCCAGGGATACTATAAAATTGTATCAAGAGATTGGATTGAAAAAAATTGAATAAAAGAAAAAAATGATTTTTAAAACGGCTTGAATCTATAAAGCTGTAAAATATAAAGCAAAATGGATATTCAGAATAAAAACAAACAAATCAGGGGTTCAGATTCCGGGCAATCATATGATCATGCTCATGACCATGCTCAAGATAATTCAAAATCAGCCAGTATTTTAAAATTTAGAAATAAAAGCGAATATGCCTATTTTGAAGAACTAAAAAGAAAAAGAAAGAGCCAAACATCACAGGATGAGTTTCAAAGTAAGCCAAAAAAACAAAGATTAAGGGAAGGAGTAGTTCACAATAAAAAGGAAAATAAGGAGTCAAGAGGCGTTGAGAACAATTTTTTTAATAATAGAAACAATCAAACAAAAAAACAAATCCAGACAAGATCTTTTTGCCATAGTAAAAAACCAGAAACAGGTCCTTTGGATTTGCGAAAGGTGGCTAAACAAAAACAGGCAGAACTTAAGCAAAGACTCAAACCATTAGTATTGACCGCGAAAGAACCGTCTATTCAAACACCCAAACAAAATTCCAGGCCAAAATTATCGGAAATAAATACAGTTGTATCCAAAGCAAGCCAACAGGCTCAACCTGAGCAAACCAGTCAAAATTTTTCCGATCAAGCGAACAATAGCAACCCGGAGCAAAATAAAGCCGGATACGACAGGGCAAACAATGAATTAATCGGATCAAAATCGGTACAGCCAGTATCGTCCAGAATGGAAAGCGCGGAGCCCAATAGAACTAGCGAATCAGCGGTTCAGTTACAAATCAACGCTAAAAATTTGGATAACAGAAGGGGTCAAGATCGTTTATTTTTTGAAGATCGATTAACGGGTGAGGTTTTTGATGATCAAGCTGAATGGTTTTATCAAAAAGACTTAGCCGCAAGCAATCAGAGATCAAAAGCCAGTAAAAACAGAAATAAAAGATCATTATTGCGACAAGCTTTTAGTCCGGGCTTGAAAACAATGCTTAAATACTCTTTTTTACTCGCTTTATTGATAGTGGTGTTGCCCATTATTATGATTGCAATTAAGGGATATGAGGAAAAGGATTCAATTGAAGAGAAAGGCATAAAGGGTTATGAGAACTTAAAACAAGCTCAAGCTTCGATTCAGAAGGCTGATATTGCCTCAGCAGGCAAAAATTTTGACTTGGCTTACAAAAACTTTATGCAAGCCAGCGATTCTTTGGAAGAAGTAGGGGGAGCAACCTCCAACATTTTAAGGTTTGTGCCGGGGGTATCTAAGGTTGAGTCCGCCAAAAGAATGGCCAGGGTTGGCGAAAACATATCTTTAGCCGGCAAAGAGGCAACCGGATTGGTTGAATATTTAATTAAAAGCAAAGATCAGATCAAGCATAACATTATTCCGGATAAGAATCAATTAGATGAGTACTCGGGTATGACCATGACCGATATGTTTTTAACAGTGAATAAGAAAATATATAATTTAAATCAATACATTGGACAAGCAAACGCGGATATTGAAGTTGTAAACCCTAAAGATTTTCCCAAGGAGGTTAGAGACAATATTGGCGCTTTGAAAGAATTTTTACCAGAGATTAGTTCTAACTTAGAAGAGTTTAGCCAGTATTCCGATTTATTTTTAGATATTGTGGGACATAATGGCACGAGAAGATATTTAATTGTATTTCAAAACAACCATGAAATGAGAGCCACCGGCGGATTTATCGGTTCGTATGGAGTAGTGAAAGTTCATGATGGGAAAATTGAGAATTTACATGTTGATGGTATATACAACCCGGATGGGCAGTTACAAGAGAAGATTATTCCTCCAAAACCTATTCAAAAAATGATTCCTAACTGGAGTATGCACGATGCAAATTGGTGGCCAGATTTTCCAACCAGCGCTCAAAAAATTAGCTGGTTTTATGAAAAAACCGGAGGTCCAACCGTAGATGCGGTGATAGCAATAACCCCGGAAATGATTTTGGATTTATTAAAAATAACCGGCCCGATAAAAATTCAAAACTATGGGGAGCAAGGCGAAATAATTATAGACAGCAGTAATTTTATGGAATTAATTCAGGAAGAAGTAGAAGTAAATTATGATAAACAAGAAAACAGGCCAAAAAAGATTTTAGCAGACTTAACCCCGATATTAATAAGTCAGGTTTTTGCCGCCGGACCAGAGAAATGGCCTCGGATATTGAATGTTTTTTCTGATTCTTTAAAGAAAAGAAACTTAATGTTATATTCTTTTGACTATGAGATTCAAAACTTAATATCAAACATGGGTTGGTCGGGTGAGGTGCTTGAAACCAAAAAAGATTATTTGAGCGTGATCAATACGAACATTGGGGGTAAGAAATCCGACAGAGCCATTAAACAAACCATTACTCATGAAGCTGAAGTGCAGAATGATGGCTCGATAATCAATAAAGTGACCATTAGAAGAAAGCATCAAGGCGGAGACTTTGAGCATGATTGGTATAATTCAGTGAATGCTGATTGGATGAGGATTTACGTACCAAAAGGCAGTCAATTGATAAACGCAACCGGGTTTACTAGAGAATTTGTTAATTCTGAACTGGATTATGAAAAATTAGGCTTTAAGCATGATTATCAAATTAAAGAAATGGAAGATAGTTATGAGATTGATGAGCTGTCAGCCACAAGAATCTATGAGGAATTCGATAAAACAGTTTTTGCTAATTGGGTTTATACTTCCCCGGGCGACACGGTAACGGTAACGGTTGAATATATGTTGCCATTCAGGGTTAAAATAGATGATTTAAACCCGGCCGAGGTTTATAGCTTGTTAATTCAGAAGCAAGCCGGAGACGAGAATACCGATTTAAAATTGGTTTTAAAGGGGCTAAACCAATATTATTACGAATATAAATACCCGGAAGACATGGAAATGACAAAAAACGGATGGAATATTGAAACAAGCTTGAACAAAGATAAATTTTATTCCATAGTTTTTACCAACGAGAAGGCAAAATAAAAACCCGTCACTTCTACGACGGGTTAATTATTTAAGCCTTAAACGACTAACTATTCAATAACATCTTGAGTTTTTTTGAACGGATTGGCCTCGTCTATTGTTTTTTCTTCTTGTTTGCGATTAGCATCTAGTTTGCTTTTTATTTTATCAAATCTTTCTTGCTGTTTTTCTAAAACGTAGCTTTCGCATTTTTCTGAAACCCCTTTGTTTAGCTGTACAGCAAGCTGAACTTCAAATTTTTCCATATCCAACCTATGGAAACACTTATTATAGGTATGTACAGAATCTAAGCTTTGATTAACATTTTCATCGAATAACTCTATTTTACATTCAAATTTTTCCATTTTATTTTCGTGATCTTCAAATATTTTTCTTAGGTCTTCCTCGACATTGGCTTCAAAAAATCGGCCTTCAGCATTTTCCGCAATGCTTTTAAGCTCACTACGATCAGCTCCGGAAACGTCTAAACCAATTACATCGATATATATTTCATTATCTGTTCTTTGGCTAATTCGTTTTGCTTCTTGAACCGGACTGCCTTGACAGCTTTCTTTGCCATCGCTAAGCAATAAAATCGAATTAATATTTTCTTCTTTAGGATATTGTTCAAACAAGCTCTCGGCTTTAATTAATGAATCTGCGATCGGAGTCCAGCCTGTGGGTTTTAAAGGGGCGATTTCGGATTTAATTTTTGAAGCGCTGTTTTTAAGGCTTCCCATTGGAACTAATGTTTCAATGCCCTGACAAGAAGCTTGTTTGTCGCCGGATTGATTACTGCCTTTATGACCATAAGCAATCAAACTGATGTTTAAATTTTCATCAGCATTTTGGACATAATCGCTTAAAGCGTTTTTGGCTGCTTCTAATCTAGACTTACCTTGAATTTGGGCAGCCATGCTACCGGAAACATCCAAGATAACTACCAAATTTTTTTGCTTGGAACCAACTTCATCTTTTGAGCAAGAACCACTGGTTATTTCTACTTGACAATCGGAGAAATCTTCCTTGTTTTTTGCTAAAAGCTCTTGATACTCTTGTTCGCACTCATTTCCGGTTTTAACCACTTTTTGTTCCTGATCATTTTTTTTGTTATCCTTTCCGGAACTTTTGCTTTGGGCGGGGTTTTTAGAACAGGCGGTAAGCAATATCATTATGCTTAAACACGCATAAATAATTTTGTTCATAGTTTTAATAAATAATTAGCTTTAGAAATTACGCGTTTAAAATTTTTTATCTTTGTCGCTAAAAAATTAAGCAGAAAATTTTCTAAACGCATAATTTCTAATGTTAATTTAATTTTGAAGTGCACCACTCATGTAAAATAAAGTTAATAAATTTTTAACTAAATTTTAATGAGTAAAAAATATAAGCACTTCAAGAAATCGGATAGATTGGAAATCTCCATCCTATTGAAGAAAGGTTAT
>WJJI01000049.1 GCA_014729795.1 Candidatus Moraniibacteriota bacterium | reverse complement strand
GTTACTGGTTGTTATGAAGCTGATGGAAGTTATTATGAAGCTGATGGAATATCTTGTGATTCAGTTTCCGGTAGTTTAAATTTTCAAATCGACTGTATTACCTCTTCCCCTTCTCCAACTCCGCCTTCTCCAACTCCGCCTTCTCCAACTCCGCCTTCTCCACCCCCGCCTGGCAATCCTTGTTCTGATTGTGATTCCCCTTACCTTGACAGCATAGTATCTTTTGATGTTAACAATCCACCCCAGGATATTTGCGGGGACGCTAATTCATATGAATATGTGAATGGCTCATTAACGCACGCTGAAGTTAATGGAGAGCCGGGCTGGCAATGGAAGTGTCGGGAAAAAAGCGGTTCAGAATTAGATGGCTATTGTAATGCTTATAATCAAATTTGTCAGGCTTTCGTGGTTTCCGGAGCTTGCAATGGTCAAATAAATGGAATGACTTGTCCCAACGCTCAATTTGATAACATTTATGACGCGGCTCAAGTTCATGGCTGGTGTGATGATGGCGAGTACGCCAATGATGTCAGTCCTTCTGAATCTGAATTTGACCCTTCTCAAACCACCACTTGGACCTGGCACTGTGGCGCTGCCGCTTGTGAGGCAACCTACGTCTTTACCCCGGGCGAATGTCCGCCTGAATTTCATGGCAAAAGAATGACCCAAGAAGGCTTTAACGCCATCCTAAACTCTCCGGAAAACCAGAGGGTGCTATGCACCAATAATTATCCCCCTAGAAGCATTAATCCGATTACCAACAACAGTGGAGATATTATCGGTTATGGTTGGGACTGTAAAGATAACTACCCGGGCGCTAATCCCAGTGGTGGCGGATCAAGTGCAAGTGGCGGTGGCGGAACCTGATGTGATGATAACCACCTAGGTTTTAATCCCTAGATTAACTCAAAACAAGAAATTATAAACAATTTGCATTTATCCTCAAGTAATGCTAGTATTTATATACATAAGGATTAGCCAAAGTTCATGTTTAATTTAAAATCAAGCCAATCTTCAATCATGATTTCAAAGCCATCCAGCTTTTAGTGGCTTGATTAATAGTTATAAAAAGTTAAGCCACCAATCAGGTGGCTTTTTTGTTTAAATAGGATAATCTAAAAACCATGCCTAACAAAATTCAAATATTCGACACCACCTTAAGAGACGGCACGCAAGCCGAACATATTAATTTTACCGCGCAAGAAAAAGTTTTGATTGCCAAAAAATTAGATCAATTAGGCATTGACTACATTGAGGGCGGTTGGCCCGGCTCTAATCCTAAAGACCAGACCTTTTTTAAACTAGCCCGGTCAATAGAATTTAAAAATTCTCTCTTAACTGCTTTTGGCTCAACCAGAAAAAAGGGCGTCAAGGCCAGTCAAGATCCTAATTTAAAAGCTCTGATTCAAAGTCAAGCTCCGGCTTTAATTATTTTTGGCAAAACCTGGGATCTGCATGTCAAGAAAGTCATGAAAAACAGTTTGCAGGAAAATTTAAACATGATCTATGAATCCATTACTTATCTAGTGTCAAGCAAGCGGCAAGTCCTATATGATGCTGAGCATTTTTTTGATGGTTACAAGGCTAACCCTGATTATGCTATCAAAACTTTGGAACAGGCGGCTCAAGCCAAAGCTCACACCTTAGTGCTTTGCGACACCAACGGAGGCGGTTTACCCAGCCAAATTAAAAAAATTACCCAAGAAGCAATCCAAAGAATCAAATCTAAATATCCAAAGATTGGATTTGCTATTCACGCTCATAACGATTCGGGCTTAGCTGTGGCCAATTCAATAGCGGCTGTAGAGGCAGGCGCTTCTATGGTACAAGGCACTATTAACGGCTATGGTGAACGTTGCGGTAACGCCGATCTAACCACTATCATTCCCATTCTTGAATTAAAAATGAATCACAAGACAATTGGATCAAGAAAATTAAAAAAATTAAAATCCGTATCTCGCTATATTAGCGAACTTGCCAATGAGGTTCCGGTAAAAAATCGACCATTTGTCGGTAGCAGCGCTTTTGCCCACAAAGGGGGAATCCATGTCAGCGCGGTTATGAAGACAAGCCAAGCCTATGAACACATCAATCCGGAACTGATAGGCAATCAAAGACGAGTGATCGTTTCCGACCTGGCCGGTAAAAGCAATATTGAGTATAAAGCCAAGGAGCTTGGACTGTCTCTTAACAACCAAAATTTAAGCAGAAGAATCGCTTCCAAAATCAAAGCCTTGGAAAACCAAGGCTATCAGTATGATGGCGCCGAAGGATCGCTCAAGGTTTTAATGCAAAAACTTAGCGGCAAAATCAATTTGGCTTTTCAGCTGCGTTCCTTTCGAGTAACTATCGAAAAAGATGAAAATTCTGCTTGCGTGGCTCATGCCATTGTGAAAATTGCCGTCAATGACCAAGTTGAAATTACCGCCAGCGAAGGCGATGGGCCGGTCAGCGCCCTTGATGGAGCGTTAAGAAAAGCCCTAAAAAAGTTTTACCCCTCTATTGATAAAATGAGATTATTAGACTTTAAAGTCAGGGTCATAGACGGCAAACTGGGTACATCCGCTAAGGTAAGAGTATTAATCGAATCAGGCAATGGAAAAGCAATCTGGAATACCATTGGAGTTTCCGAAGACATTATTGAAGCTAGTTGGCAGGCTTTAGCTGACAGTTTTTATTATTTTTTTAGCCAAAATCCGTCCAAATTTAATAAGCATTAAGCCCATACAAGAAATTAATGGCTTTACTTAATCATCGATTCTGATAAAATGTTAATAAAGCTGGTTAGCTTATTAAACATAGGGCTAAACTTTTGGGAAGTTCTTAGAAAATACTAAGTTTTTATAAGGCGTATAAAGCGGATTTTCTTAAAGGCCGTAATTTTTTCCAAAATCTTCCCACTGGGCATGTCCTAAAACTAAGAAATGGCGGAGGTAAATCTTTCATTATAGCAATGAACGCCAAAAAATATTTGCAAAAAATTAAGAACCAGTATCCTGATATTTTAGATTATGCGCCGGAATCTATTAATAAAAATATCTTTTTTTACAACTACCTATTTACCTCGGATAAAAATCTTTTGATCTCTTCGCTAATTTACAATCCTTTCGGCCAAACTGAAAATTTAAACCAGAAAAAAAACAGCTTCAACCGGGAAGTATACTTTATAATTAAGAATCTTAATCAACTACAAGACTCTAAAAGCAAATTTTTAAAGCACTTTCATGAGTACAAGCCAGTAATAAACTTGTTTTTAGCTGGATTTAAAATTATTCTGGATAAAAAGCTAACCAAAGCTCAACGTTATGGTTTCTTATCTAAACCCAAATTGAATTATATCATGGAATTAGTTGAGAAGAATGACATTAGCGGCATAAGGGAGTCTTTGGAAGATCGGATTTTCTCCTTTCTTTATCCTAAACTTTTTGCTAATTATTCAGGTTTGCTTAGGTACAGTCACAAAAATTTTCGCGATTTTGACCGCAATATCAAACAAAAACTTTCTCAAACGCTTTCAGAAAATGGCATTAACGCAAAAATATATTCCCGTTTCAAATCAATCAATAGCGTGCATAAAAAAATCACCCGCAAAAACATACTTTATTCTCAAGTACTCGATATTATTGGTTTACGGGTTTTGGTGGAAAAAAAAAGCGAGTGCTATCGAGTCATGGAGCTGATTATTTCCAATTGGACAGTTATTCATAGTAAAATTAAAGATTTTATAGCTGTGCCCAAAGACAATGGCTATCAAAGTATCCATTTAACCATTCTATATAACAACCATCCGATAGAGATTCAAATTAGAACCTATCAAATGCATTGGATTGCTCAATTTGGCCTGGCTTCGCATTTTATTTATAAGAAATAATCCTTTATCATGCTATCAGCATTACAATCAGGCAAGGAGGATCAAAAAAAAATGGTTAGTTTCAAAGATTTAAGCAATATGTTTCAAACTTTAACCGAAAACACCATTGACGGGATAGTGATTTTTTTGCGTAAAAATGGTCAAATTGTTTACTCAAATCGCTTAGCTCAAAAAACGCTCCACTCAACCGCTCAAAAGCTGATCAAAAAAAAGATCAGCGATTTTGTTTCGCCTCGTGATTTTCAAGTCATGATCACCCGCTATCAGCAAAGACAAAAAGGAGTGGTTATTCCTTATCGATATGAAACAAAGATTAAGCGAGTCAAAGGGGGTCAAATTCCAGTTCAGCTCTCAATCACTTCGGTTACTTGGAAAGATTTACCAGCCCTGACCTTAACCATTAGAAATATTTCCAAACGCAAAAAAATGGAAAAAGCTTTAAAGCAAAGCGAGCAAAATTTCCAGATCGCATTTGAGAACTTAATTGAATCGGTTTTTTGGATTGACTTACAGGGCAAGATATTAAATTGCAATCAAGCCGCTACCAAGCTTTTACAAACCTCCAAAAAACAAATAATTGGGAAAAATTGTCGAATTTTACTAGCCAAAGATAGCCCTAATAGTTGTAAAAAAATAATTCAAAGTGTTAAAACCAACACCAAGGGTATTTCTAAAGAATTGGATCTGATTACCTTTAAAAAGAATAACCGTAATGTTATTTTATCGGCCTCTTTAATGCAATTAAAAAATAAAAAGGTCATTCAGGCCGTGCTACATGATATTACTGATAAAAAAAAGATTTTATCCGAAAATAAAAAATTAGCTCAATTTCCTTTGGAAAACCCGGCGCCGGTTTTTCGAGTTTCCAGACAAGGCAGAGTTACCCTGAGAAACAAAAGTAGCGCGGATTTAGTTAAATCATGGACAGTCAAGTCATCCAATCGCTTAAAGCCGGTTTGGGCTAAATTCATAAAAGATGTTTTCCAAAAAAACAGAAAAAAAACATTTGACTATACATTTGCCGGTAAAAGCTATTCTCTTTCCATTAATCCGGTGCAAGAATTTGATTACGTTAATGTTTATGCCTTTGATCTAACTAAGCAAAAAAAAGCTGAAGCCCGAGAAAAGCAAGCCATACTAGAAGCCTTGGAGGCCCGCAAAGAATGGGAAAAAACAGTAAACAATATCCCTCAATACATTTTTTTGCTTAACAATAAAGGTAAAATTATTCGTTTTAATAAAGCAGTGGTAAAAAAGCTTAAAAAAATTGATAATTCCATTAAAATTAAACATCAATTTTTCAGTCATTTAATTGATGCTTTTTTTAATCATGACCTGAACACAAATAATTATTCAAAACAATACTGGCTAAAAGCCTGGAAAAAGACTCAAAAAAGTAAAGGCACCATCGAGGAAGATATTGAAGATAAACAAAATGACAAATTTTTTATTATGCGGATTCATTTTATTCCCGACCCAGATAAAAAAGCCAATGGGCATTCAGTAAAAGCTGTGGGCATCATTCATGATATTACCGACCGAGTGAAAACCAGAAGGCGCATGCTTGATTTATTTAAATATCTTGGAGTTTTAAATCGCCGAATGTCGCTTTTAATCAGCATCGGCAGCAACAATCGCAAAAAGAAAAAGCAAAATATCTACAATTTAATAGTTAAATCGGCTAAAAGCGCGGCCAGAATAAGCTACTCCTTGCTTTATCTCTGGGATGAAAAAAACTCTAATTATTTTTTAGCCGCTTACTCGGGCGCTATTAGTAGCTATTCCAGTTTTAAAAAAATTCAAAAAATTAAAATTAGCTCAAATTCAGAATTTAAAAAAATCATTTTAAATAATAATCGATATCAAGCAACGGTTACAGATTTAAAGCTAAAAAAAATAATTCTTTCCAAGCGAATCAAATACGTTTTGATTCTTCCGCTTAAATCCGAGAAAAAGGAGCTAGGCTTCCTTTTTTTGGCTATATCCAGAGAAAATCCCATAGATACGCAGGGCCTGGATTTCTATGAGATCTTTGCCATCCAAAGCTCCAATCTCTTAATAAATCTGGAAACTTCAAAAACTTAATTTATTCTGATATTGTATAAAGCCAAAACCATCTTCAAGCTCTGCCGACTTTTATTATAGGTGATTGGTTTGTTAACAGATATCTAAATCATAACCCAATGACCGAGCTGAAATCAAAACAATTTAAGGTTCAAAGCATCAAAATATTAGGTGTTAGGGTTGATTTGATTAAAAAAAAGCGACTGGGAAAGGTTCTATTGAAAATCTTACAAAGCTCAGGCCAACATTATCTTGCTACAATTAATCCGGAGTTTGTTATTCGGGCTCGACAAAGTAAAAAATTTCAACAAATTTTAAATTATAGCGATTTAAACACTTGTGATGGAGTCGGAATTCAATGGGCCGCCAAATTTCTTAGCTTGCCCGTGCCTGATTATTCTGTTAAAAATCGAGCCAAAAAAATAAGCTTAAAACGAAAAAAAATTTATTTTCAGGCTTATTCCAGCTTATTTTTTGGTTTTATCTTCCCTCCTTATCTTAAATCCATCGTTCCCAATCGTTTTACCGGTGTAAATTTAATAAAAAGTTTAGCTAAAATTACCCGGGACTTCGATCATTCGATCTTTATTCTTGGCGGCGCTCCGGGGGTGGCGGATAAAGCTAAGCATGAATTAGAAAAAAAATACCCTAAAGTGCTTATTACCGCTACTTCCAGTGGATATTTAAAACCCGATCAAAGTCAAGCTAAATGGCTTAAAGCTATCAACGCTTCCGCAGCTGATTTACTAATAGTGGCTCTTGGCAGCCCCAAACAAGAGAAGTGGATTTTTAAAAATTTAGATAAGTTACCAGCTGTCAAGCTTGCTGTTGGGGTGGGTGGGGCCGTTGATTATATTTCCAAAGCAAAAAAACGCGCTCCAAAATGGATAAGAATCATGGGCATGGAATGGCTTTTTCGCTTGTTTTACGAGCCTTGGCGTCATCCTAGAATCAAGAAAGCCACTTTTGTTTTTATTAAAAAAGTGATTAATTATAAATTGAAAAAATTCTCTCATTATGATTGAATAAAGAAATAGGCAAATAATTATAAGATAAACAATATTCGAAGAACTGAAAAAATATATGCAGCCAATAATTTCAAGCATCGGAGAGGATTCTCATCAATTTACTCCAAATAAAAAACTGATTATTGCCGGAGTTGAAATTTCGGAAGTTGACTATGGTTTTCAAGGCAATAGCGACGGGGATGTGGTTCTGCATTCGATTTGTAATTGCTTTGATCTGGTTTGTGATTGCGGTTCAATCGGCAATTATGCCGATCAAATGTTAGTCCAAAAAGATATTAAAGATAGCTCCAAGTATCTTGATTATGTTATTCAAATCGCTAAGCATAAGGGTTGGCAGCCTCATTCCGTTAGCGTAAGCATCCAGGGATCTAAGCCAAAATTAGAACCTTATCACGCTATATTCAAACAAAAATTAGGCCAGCTCCTGGGTGTTTCCAAGAAAAAAGTGGGTCTAACTTTTACCAGCGGTGAATCCTTAACAGCTTTTGGTCGAGGACAGGGCTTAAAAGCCATAACCATTGTTAATTTTTGTCGATTAGCTTAAAATTTTAATTCTATTAAAGTATTTTAGATTTATGAAACTTCCTGGATTTTTTTCCAAATTTGTTAAAATCAATCGAGTCAGTTCAGACTATGTTTTAGCTTTGGATATCGGAACCGAAGTAGTCAAGGCTTTAATTTTTAAAATTGAAGCCAATGAAGGCAAAGGGTATATCACCGGCGTTGGCAGAGCCGAACAGAACCGCGGCGACATGACCGGCGGCTCTGTAGCTGATATTGGCGGAGTGATTAGAACTTGTGAAGCCGCCATAAGTCAAGCTGAAGAGCAAGCCGAAGTCCGTCCTCAACAATGTATTGTCGGTATTGCCGGAGAGCTGGTCAAAGGCACTACCACGGTTATTCGTTACGAACGCGCTAATCCTCGGGTTAAAATCGAAATTCCCGAACTCAAGAACATTGTTCAGAAAATTCAGTGGAAAGCTTTTGATAAAATCAGGCAACAGCTGGCTTGGGAAACCGGTCAAAGTGAGATTGACGTTCGTTTAATTAACGCCGCCTTAGTTGATGTGAAAATCGATGGTTATCGAATCACCAATCCTTTGGGTTTTCAGGGCCGTGAAGTGGCTATCAGCGTTTTTAATGCCTACGCCCCCATGGTGCATCTTGGCGCTTTGCAAAGCATTACTTCTGGCTTAGGGTTGGACTTGCTGTCAATCGTGGCGGAACCTTACGCGGTGGCTAGGTGCTTAGGCATGGATAACGAGACCGAGTTTTCTGCCATTTTTATTGATGTTGGCGGCGGCACCTCTGATATTGCTGTTGTTAGAGAAGGAGGCATTGAAGGGGCTAAAATGTTTGCTCTTGGGGGCAGAGCCTTTACCAAGAGAATTTCTTCTGAGCTTTCAATTTCTTTTGATGAAGCGGAAAAAATTAAAATTCAGTTTTCAGGCAAAAAAATCAGTTTGGACATGGCTCGCAACATTGAACAAATATTAAGAAACGATGCGGAAGTTTGGTTATCAGGAGTTGAGCTTTCTTTAAGCGAATTTTCCGCTTCAGATTTACTTCCTTCAAAGATTTTACTTTGCGGTGGTGGCTCAAAACTTCCGGTTATTAAAAAAGCTCTTCAAGGCAGAAATTGGCTCAAGAGCTTGCCTTTTTCCAAAAGACCGGAAATCCGTTTTATTCAACCCCAAGACGTAGCAAATATTATTGATCATACTGGTGAATTAACCGAAACTCAAGACGTAACCCCCATGGGTCTAGCTAATTTAGCCTTGGATTTAGCCGGCGAAGAAGGCGCCCTAGCCTCAATTTTAAGAAGAGCAGTGCGGGTTATTCAGAATTAATCGGTAAATCCAGTGTCTTAAAAAATGATAAAACACACTACAATTTATGTTGAGCCTCAAGAAGAAATCACTTCTGTTATTGAAAGGATTAAAAAAACTCCCGCAAGTCGCATAGCGGTAGTGATTCCTTTAAATTCATCAATTTCTAGTGGGATCATCAATTTAAAAATCTTAGCGAATGAATCAAGCAAGATTGGTAAAAAAACAATTTTGGTTACACGCGATTCTCAATGCCGAACCTTGGCAAAAAAAGCCGGATTAATAACCGCGCGCAAGGTAACTCAAGACCTTTTTAGTCGGTTTGAAAAGCCTAAACCAGATACTTTGACCCCGAATGATCAAGCTCAGACTTCAACCACTTCAAATCGAGTCAAATCCTCTTTTGTTACCAACTCGGTCAGCCCCGCCGGTCAACAAATCCCGGATCATAGATCGAGCTTTAATCCGATTTCCGCTAAATCTATCGACAGTTTAAGCCGTTCTCAATCAAGAGAACCCCTTGATTTGACCAAATTAAGCAAAACCAAACCGGCTGATTCTTCAACGTCAACCTTGACCCCGGCTTCCAACTCAAGAATTACCGCCGACAAACAAGATCATCCTATTCAAAAACCTAATCCGGACCAAGAACTCAACCAAGAACCAAAACCTAAGCCCGACTTTCAATCAAATCAAATCGCCCAATCCCAAGCAGAAAAATTGCCAAATCAAAATTCAGAATCATTTCCTAGGCAATTTTCTAGAAAAAAAGCCATTACCGCTAAAAAAAGCTTTCAAGCGACTAAGGAACTTCGATCAAAATCTAGTTTGATTAGCTCAAAAACCTCTAAAGCCGATTCCAACAAAATCAAACAAAATTTATTTGATCGGGAAAAAAAAGTCTCTTTGATCCCATTATTTAACCTACAATCAACCATCATCATTTCTGTTATTGTAGCGATTTTGTTGGTTATTGGCTCTTTATACTTTTTAATTCCGATTAAAATCATTATCCACCCCAAAACTCAAGAGTTATCCTTTCAACAAGAGTTCACGGTTAATTTTGACCAAGGTCAAAAAACCAATGATCAAACAATAATCGGCAGACAAATTGAAAAAACCATTCAAGTCAAAAAAAGCTTTCCCGCCACTCAGGAAACCGAACCAATTGATACCGGCGGTAAAGTAACCGGCTTTGTAACTATTTATAATCAATATTCAAGAAATCCCGAAGTTTTAATTCCTGAAACTCGTTTAACTAACGATCAAGGTTTAACTTTTAAGCTAATTTCTAAGGTTAGAATTCCTGGTCTGGAAAAAACCAATGATCAAGTTGTTCCCGGTCAAGCTCAAGCTCAAATTGTGGCTCAAGAACAGGGAGATGAATATTTAATTGATCAAGGCACTTTAAATTTCCCTGGTCTTGCTGATACGGATAGATACGATAAGATATATGCTGAAATAACCCAGCCTTTGCAAAAACCTCAAGATTTACCCAAAACCCAAATCAGTCAACAAGATTATAATCAGGCAAAAACCGAGGTTCAATCAGCTATCCAAGAGAAATTAGCCCATTTTGATTTTGAACTAGAATCGGATTTAGTTGGCGTTTCAGATCAAACCAGTTCAAAAAAAATTCAATACCAAGCTAGTCATCCCGTAGGTTCACCGGTTCAAGAGTTTTCTCTGCAAGGAGAAACAACCGCTACAATTTTAGCTTACTCCCAAGGCAAACTTGAACAATTAGCCCAAGAATTTTTAAAACAAAAAGTTAATCAAAACGATCAAGAACTAGTCAAGACGGTAAATATAGAACTGCTAACAAAAAACTATAATCTTGATTCAAAACAATTAAAAATCAAGCTAAAAATTAAAGCTCAAACTCGAGCTAAAATCAACCTCCAAGACCTAAAGACAGAACTAACCAACTTAAAAAAACAGGAGGTCAATGATCAACTAGCCCGGCAAGATAAAATCATGCAAACAGAAATTAAAAGGTGGCCTTTTTGGCATTTCAAAACCCCTAAAAATCCAGATAAAATTAAACTCACAATACCTGAATAATGCAATATTTTTCCAATTTTAAAATCATTGCTAATGTTTTTATTTTTTCAAGCGTTATTTTATTTTGTCTACCCTTCGGCTGTATTCAAGCTCGGCAAAAATTAATCATCACTGAAAGCGCTCCGGCTTTTTACCTTAAACCAAAAAATCAAGGCTCTTGGGTGCATTTTCCTTTTGAGCAGTATGATCTTGATCAAGCTCCTTATGTGGATCAAATCAAACTGGAAAGCGCTAAAAAGCGTTTTCAACAATTTCAGCAATATCAAAAAGGCAATGGTTATAACGCCATTGTGCTTGGTGATTTAACTCGAGTTTTAACTTTTAAGCAATCAAAGATTTTACCTCAGGATAGTGTTGAAATGCAAAGAGCCAAGATTTATCAAGATTTTTTTGCTCAGCTAACTACTGAAACTGATTTAAGAACTTTTATTTCAGCCGATTTTCAAATAAGCAATCCCTACCTTGAAAATTATGTTGGGGAAATGCAAGCCGATAA
Source organism: Candidatus Moraniibacteriota bacterium (assembly GCA_014729795.1). Classification (GTDB taxonomy): domain Bacteria; phylum Patescibacteriota; class Minisyncoccia; order CAIUEV01; family JAHKAQ01; genus WJJI01. The sequence goes on along the minus strand of WJJI01000049.1, from coordinate 10,198 downwards.
CCCCAAGCTTCACCAAATTAACCAAAGCGCTATTCGAGAAGTTTTTCAAGGCTTGCCCGAACTGGACGGGATGATCATTCGAACTCAAGAAGGAGGCAAGAATTATGCCGTCAATGACTTTTATGCTAGTAAGTTAGTTTATCAGGACGCCGCTAGCCTAAGAAAGATGATTCGGGAAATTTTACCCATTTTTCAAGAGCTGGACAAAACTCTTATTATTAGAACCTGGAGCGCTGGCGTAGGCGAACTAGGTGATCTTTCCTACAATCCCGCCACCTTTGATCAAGTTTTTAAACCCTTTTATGATCAAACCAATTTGATTATTTCGGTCAAATACGGACAAGGAGATTTTTGGTATTACGTTAAACCCAATCCGCTTTTAGGTAGAGGCGAATTGCCTCAATTAGTTGAATTCCAATTACGCCGAGAATATGAAGGTTATGGTTTAATTGGCAACTTTCTCGGTCAATATTACGGCTCCATAATTCAAAACCAACTTAAAAAAAATCCAAATTTTGCCGGTATCTACAACTGGGTTATGATCGGCGGTTGGGATCAGGCTTATAACCCGGTTTTATTCTCTCAAGCTGGACTCTGGACCGAGCTGGATAATACTATCATCCCGCAGTTTCTGAATCAAGAGCAAAATATTAACATTGAACAAGTTTTACGGAAAAGCTTGGCTCAGAAATTTTCCCGGCCTTTACTTGAATCTCTGGTTGACTATCTTCTTGATTCAAGAAATATAGTTAAAAATATTTATTACGTGGAAAGCTTTGCCCGGCAAGAACAGCAAATCCAAGGAGTAACTTTGCCAAAAGTTATGTGGATAAGCTGGAATCGTCCTTTGAGTAATTATTTTGGCCTAATCAATATTATTAAAAAGACTGAAAATGTTGATAAGGAAATCGCTAAAACTCGGCAAGCCTTTCAAAAATTTCAAAAACACCGTCAGACCATTTTAGATCAAATTCAAAACCAACCCAAAGAAGCAAATCAATCAAAAAAATCAACTTATTTAGTGGAAAACCTTAATTATCAACATGATCTGTTGGAAATTTTAGTTCAATATAAAAGCGTATTTTTAAAATATTATCAATTTCTAGACAAGGGAGGAGCTGAAAATTATCAACAAAGCTTAGGTTTATTCCATGAATTAAAAGTCAATATTGGCGCTTTTCAAAATAAGTATCAAGCCAATTTAACTTTTGATGCGCTTGAGTTTGAAGACATTCAAGCTTTTTTGGCCAGCGTTGAGTCTTTAAAATTAAGAATGGCCTTGAACTTTATCGCTACCATCGGCTTTATTCTTCTTGCCACCCTTGCTTTTTTTAAGTATCGCAAATCAGATCGACCTGTTATTCGTTGGTTTATTTTAGGATTTTTTCTTATCAACCTTATCAACACAATGGCTTTAAGTGGCTTTCAACACGGCTTCTTATTAGCGGTTTTTATCGCTCTGTATTTTTTGTTTCTGGTAATTATTAACCAAGTCGGTTATCATGTTTTGCGAGTCAAGCCTTTAATTCTCTACAAAGAACGTTCGGTATTGCTAAATCTCAGTTCCATAAGCGCTTTATTGGCTTTTGTAAATATCCTGGCTTTAGGTTTTGTGCCAGAAAGAATCTGGTTAAGAATTTATGAAGTGGTTTTTTTCAATTTTCACGGTTATTTTAACTTGATCATTACCTTAATAGTTTTTATTCTTTATTATTTTATAAAGCTTCTAATCCGAACACGTCAGTTTAAAATCAATGGTCTGAATTTAATTAAATTAGTAATAGCCGATTTAATCACATTTTTAATCGCGGTCACTCTGCTATGGGAGCTTTTAATCGCTTTTTTCCCATATATAAACTCGGTTCTTAATTTATTTCCCTCGGTATTATCATCGCATGGGGTAGGGGATCATTTAGTTCAAGATTTGAGTGTTTTTCATTGATTATTTTTAATAAACTTGGTACATTTAAGTTAGTCGAAATAAATATTACGCGTTTAAAGAAGCTCCCTAGAGATTAATAAATATTCTAAGTTGACTATCGCAACTCCTTACGATCACATTCATTAAACAGGCTGGTTATTTTAGCAAACGCTTTATAATTATATTCAAACAGCCTCAATTAATCCTAAACCAATATGCCCACCCAAAAAAAGCTTAAATTTAAAATTGTTACTCCGGAAAAGGTAGTTTTTGATCAAGATGTTGATCAAGTTAGTTTGCCAACCCAAGAGGGGCAGTTAACTATTTTACCTGATCATGAATCCCTTATCGGGGTTATTAAGCCAGGAGAAATATGCATTAATTCCGAACAGGCAAGTCAATGTTTTCTAGCGGTTTCAGATGGTTTTTTAGAAATTGACGCCAATCAAGTTCGGGTTTTTGCCGAAACTGCCGAAACCGCCGAGGAGCTTAGCCGGGAGCAAATTGAAAAAGCTCAAGAGCAAGCCAAACAAGCCATTGAAAACCGCCGAAATATCAGCCCGGCTCAATATAAAAGCGCTTTAAGTCAACTAGAACGAGAATTAATCAGATTAAAAGTTTCCAAAAAGAAAAAGCGCTCCATCAAAAATCAATAAAAACACAATTTTAATAAAGATGACTCTAAGATCTTACTTAACCATTTTACTGATTACATCAGCCTTGGCTGCTGTTGCTTGGGTTTTGATTATCTATTATTTAGACCCCGGTAATGCCGGCTTTATCGGTATCTTTTTGTTTTACTCTACTTTGTTTTCCGCTTTAGTGGGCCTTTTTTCTTTAGTGGGATTTCAACTGCGTCGATATTTTTTAAATAATGAACTTTATTACTCCTTGATCGGCCTAAGCTTTCGTCAAGCTATTCTCCTGTCTTTGATAATCATCGGCCTTTTAATATTTCAATCTCATCGAGTACTTTACTGGCTAGATGCGATTCTTTACATTATCGCAATATTTTTAATCGAAGTTTACTTTCTGTCTGATTAAACCAAGTCCATTTTAAGAAAACTCTGGCTAGTTTGAATTTTTTGAAACTTTTCCCAATCTTCAACAGTGTTTATCTGATAAAAATTTTCTGTTTCCACAACTTTAACTTTATGCTTTTTAGCCATATTAGCTATTGTTTGCGGCAGACCAAACTCTTGACTATGGTCGCTTATGCGCGTTGGCTTAAAATTAAATATTTTTTGATTTAGTTTATAAGCTCCCGTGTTTAAAAGCCAACTTTTGGCTTTTGTATTGTTTGGATAATCAATGATACTTATTAACTTATGTTTTTGGTCTGTTTTAATCACTCCGCCGGTTGGTTTCCCTTTTTTTCGAACCGCTAAAATCGCCAGTTCCTGCTCGGCTAGCCTAACCAAATCTTTTTTTTGATAAATATCGTCTCCGTTTAACACCAAAAAGCTTTTTTTTAATTTTTCTTTGCACTGCCACAAAGCTTTAGCGGTTCCATCAAGCTTTTTGTGTCTAACAAAAGTCAATTTTTTTTTGCCGGTCAATTTTTTCTTAAAGGCTTGTTTGATTTGTTCTTCTAAGTGATTTACCACCACAATGAATTCCTCAACCTTGTCGGGGATTGCTTGAATCAAAAAATCAATAACTTTTTTAGTATTGGTAACCGGCAAAAGAATTTTAGGAGTCTGATTGGTAACCGGTCGTAACCTTGTACCTTTGCCAGCGGCTAAGATCACAGCTTGCATTTGGATTTATTATAATCTAAATTTTAATCATACAAAAAACATTCCTCTGGCTCAAACAAACAAGCAATTATTTTTTAGATTTTAACACTTGATCGAGTTTTTGATTTAATAATTTGTCAGCCCGTTTGTTTTTTTCTCGTCTAACATGAGTAACTGTTATTTGTTCAAAGCTTGTCGCTAACTCATGATATTGGTTAAAGTATTTTTTCAGTTCAGATTTTTTTACTCTATAATCCCCGGCAATTTGTTTGGCTATCAATTCGCTATCCACATATGATTGCACTCGAGTTTTCTTAGCTTTAGTTTTGCCCAAAAATGTTAATATTTGTTTTAAAGCTTGAATCAAGGCTTGATATTCAGCCTCATTATTGGTTGCTTGACCAATATAATCAGCGAATTCTAGTTTTTGTCTTAATTCTTTACCTTTGAAGAACCTGACCACCCCGGCAATAGCTGCCGGCCCCGGATTGCCGCGCGCTCCTCCATCAGTCTTGATTACTATTCGTTGTTCAACCATTAAATTTTTTTAATTCCTTTTTAAATTCAATTTCATAAATACTTAACAACGTTATAAACAAAACCACAATTATCGGACCGATTAAAAAACCCATTAAGCCAAAAAAAGCAATTCCCCCAATTGTGGAAAAAAATACCAACAACGGATGTAAACTGCTTTGATCTCCAACCAATTTCGGCCTTAACACATTATCAATTGTACCTACCACCAAAGCGCCAAAAATCATTACAAAAATACCTTGCCAAATTCCGCCAGTTAGTAATAAAACCAGACCAACGGGTAGCCAAACAAAAGCAGGACCAACCAAGGGAATTAAAGATAAAACCGTGGCGATCAAAGCCCAAATCGCTGGAGACGGCACCCCGGCAATCCAAAAAGAGACTCCCAATAGTGAGCCTTGCACTATAGCTATAACTAAAGATCCTTTGATAGTGGCCTTGGAAATTGAAATAAATTTTTCAAATAGCAAATCCTCCTGTTTGTCTTTAAGCGGACTAATGCGTTTAATTTTATCAATGATACGTTGGTTATCCTTAAATAAATAAAAAAGCGTAAAAAATAAAATAAAAGTCATCATTATGAAATTTGAAGTGCTTTCATAGGTTTTTTGTACCGCTTTCAAACCAAAATTACTAAAACTCTTCGCTGCATCAGAAAATTCTTTTGTTTGAAGGTAATGCTCGAATTTAAAATTTTCATAATCTAAACCAAGTTGCTTAACGCTATCCTGATTCAAAAAGCTTTCGATTTTTCCCTGCCAATCATTTTCTGATAAATAATCATACACTCCCTTTATTTCGTTAATTATCAGGGAGCTAGCTAAAATTAAAGGCAAAATCAGAAGTAAAAAGACCACTATACACATTATAAATGAAGCAATTGAAGGAAATTTCTTCAGTTTTTTGTTTAGTTTATTATACCAACCTTTAAAAAATTGAGATATTAAAAAGGCTAAAAATATCGGGATTATAAAGGGTTGAAAAATATAATAAACCCCAAGACCAACAATAATAATTAAGGCTAGGAGAAAAATACTATTAATATGTTGCTTCATCGCTTAAATTTTATTTTTATTATAGTACCATCCCATGCTCGGTTTTCATTCTGGCAACTTTTAAGAATCTATTTGCTGCTAGTCTCTTTAGTTTATATCAAAAAAAGTCTTAAATCAAGCTTTTTAACAGCAAACACCCCGGTAACTAAAACCGGGGTGTTTTAAAAAAATTAAGTTCTTGTGGTTTTTATTTTTTACAACAATTCCAAATATCTATCGATTTCGTATTGACTGACATGCATTCGAAAATCATCCCATTCAATTTTTTTATTAGCTATGAATTTTTTAAAAATATGATCTCCTAAAGCATCTTTAACCAACGAGCTCTTTTCTGTTAAAGTTATAGCCTCATATAAACTGCCTGGCAATGACTTTATTTTTAATTGCCCTCTTTGTTCCTCGTTCATATTGTAAATATTTTCCTCAATTGGTCCGGCTAATTTTTCTTTGTCTTTAATTCCTTTCAATCCAGCGGCCAACATCACGCAAAATGCTAAATATGGATTAGCTGCGGGGTCTGGGCTTCTTAATTCAATTCTGCAGGCGTTTGGTTTGTTAGGTTTGTAATTCGGCACTCGCACCAAGGCGCTTCGGTTTTTTTGCCCCCAGGAAACATAAACCGGCGCCTCATAGCCCGGAACCAATCTTTTATATGAGTTTACCCATTGATTTAAAACCAAAGTGATTTCTTGAGCGTATTTTAAAAGCCCGGCAATATAATTTTTTGCTGTACTTGAAAGCTGCCTTGGGTCGCTTTTACTAAAAAAAGCGTTTTGTTTACCTTTAAATAATGATTGGTGGCAATGCATACCGCTGCCGTTGATTCCGCTAATCGGTTTGGGCATAAAAGTGGCGTACAGTTCATTTTGTCTGGCGATTTCTTTGACCACAAAGCGATATGTCATAACTTTGTCAGCCATTTCTAAACCTTGATCATATCTTAAATCAATTTCGTGCTGACTCTGCGCCACCTCGTGATGGCTGTATTCAACGTAAATTCCCATCTGCTGCAAGGCCGAAATGGGTTTTTCTCGAACTGTTTCCCCAAGGTCAAGAGGAGCCCCATCAAAGTAGCCAGCTTGATCGACCAACAATGGTTTTTTATTAGAAGCAAAATAAAAGTACTCCAACTCCGGTCCGGTAAAAAAGGTATAGCCGTTTTGAGCGGCTTGCTTAGTTATTTTTTTCAGTGCATAGCGCGGATCGCCTTGATAAGGCTCTCCATTAGGCTTATAAATATCGCAAATAAACCGGGCTGCTTTTCGGCCATTATATGACCAAGGAATAAGCTGAAAGGTGCTTAAGTCCGGCTTAGCGATTAAGTCGCTTTCTTCAATCCTGGCAAAACCTTGAATCGAGGAACCATCAAAACCCATTCCTTCTTCTATCGCCTCATCCAATTCCCCCGGGGTGATGGTAAAGCTTTTTAAATTACCCAAAACATCGGTAAACCAAAATTGTAAATATTGGATACCTTGTTTTTTTACAATTGCTTTGATTTCTTGTTTGTTCATTTTTTTAATTTTATCTTCTTAAATTAAGATTTTTTAATCTAAAAAAATTAAAAAACCTTCTTATAACTTTGCTCATTTTTTTACATTTGAGCGTTTTTAAGAAGACTTCAGTGTCTAATTTTGTGTACTTCTTTGTACAACTTAGATTATAATCAGAAATTTTTTTGTGTCAATCTAATAATAAATCGCTTTACTTTATAGACTTAATAGATTATTTTGTTATATTGACAAACAAGGCAAGCTAGATAATTATTAATTGCGAATCAGGAAATTGAAAAATTAAATAATAAGGTTATCCTTAAGCCTTAACCTATTTTGTAATTCAAATTTATAAACTTTTGATTTTATTAATCAAATAATATTAATATAATTTTATGCATTGCAACCAATGTGGAAACCTCATAAAACCGGAAGCGTTTTTTTGTTCAAAATGCGGCGCCAAAGCAACCCAAAATGCTGAGCCGGTTCATGGTCAGGCTCAAGCCTTTGGTGATGTAAACGATTTAAACCCAAAAGATATGGATTCCAATTCAAACTTAAACTCTCAAAACTCGAATAACCAAAAAATAAACTCGCAAATTTTTCCCGGTCAAAATCAGATTCAAACCAACCAGCCAATTTATCAAAATCATTCAGCGTCCAATCAAAACAACCAATCAAACAGCTCTTCTTCAGCCTCGGTTAAGAAAAGGAAAAACCCCATAATCATTATCATTATTATTGGTATATTCCTTGCGGTTTTGGCCACTTTTTTACTAATTGGTTTAGCTGTCTACAATGGGTTAAAAAATATTTCTAATTCAGGTTCAATCCAAAATTCAAAAATAGCCAAATTAAGCTCAAATCATATTAATCAAAATAACTTAAACCAGGAAACCTTAAGCTATCAAGAATCCCAAGAAAAAGCCATGATTGATTTTCTTAGGCAACTTGAACAAATAACACAGCAAGCCGAACCCACGATCCAGGAAACTACTGCTATTCAGTTAAGCGCGGTTTCAGCTAAAATGATTAATCAAGATAAATTAAATTCATATTTCACCAAAGTTGAGAAAGCCCGCCAACAAATTGAAAATTTAGAACCACCGGCCCAAGGCCAACAACTAAAGGAACTCGGGGTTGAGTATTATTCCGGCCTTTCTCAATTCGGTCAGGCCCTTAACACTCTATCTTCTAACCCAACCAAGCAAGAAAAAGAAAGTCTTCTTCAAATTCGAGCTCAGCAAATCGAGCTAAGCAAGCAATTTTTTCAAAAAACAAAACAGCTTTGCGAAAAATACTCAATTATCTAAAAATATTAACTTGATATCGGGGTTTAGAATATAATTTTCGTAATTTTCCATAGGCAAAATTTTCCATAGGCAAAACAAAGGTTTACATTTTATTTTTAATATTTATAATACATAATCAGAAATCAAGATCACAAAAAATTAAAAAACAGATCCGCCTTTATTAAATTTTGTTTTAAGATATTAAATAATTATAAAATTTCATATAAAACTCTTTAAATCTAAAATAAAATGAACAAAAAAAGACCTATTGACTTACTGGTTAAACAATCTTTAAACTGGTGGAGCAAGGATTTTGTATTAATCAAAAAGGCAAAAATAAAAAACTGGCAAGCGGTTTTTATAATGGCTATTTTAGCCGGCTTTATTATTGGGATTACCTGGTCAATTCGAGCTAATATCCATACCGAATCCGATGCGGGTTTCAAAGATATAAAAGCTCAATATAAAAAATATAAACGTAAGTACAAAAAAGATTCTTATAAAAAAGCTTACCAAATTGTCAAAGAAGTCAAAAAAAAATACAACAAGCGTTATCAAAATATGAAAAGGATTTATCCTGTAATGAAAAAATTACCCAGACCCTCGGACAATGAAATTGAACAAGGTTTGGGTTATTATCCGGAAGTAGCCGAACTGGGCTATACTCTTAATAATTTTCATCAAGCTTGGAAAGATTATAAACTTTATCGTCGATACAAAAAGTATAAAAAATATCGTAAACTCAGGGATTTGTATCAAGAAGAAAAGGAAGATCGCGAGGAGGAATTGGCTGAAAAAGCTGCGGAACAAGGAGTTCAGGCCTGTGATCAAGGCGAGGATTGTGAAAGTATCACCAATGATTTAAAGATTGGCAATATAAGGCTGGAGCCAAATTTATCTTCATATCCAATTGGTTCTAAAGTTGAAGTATTTGCTCGTATAGAAAATCAAGGAAATGCCAGCGCCACTACTGATGTGGGTTTATTCAAGGCTGACTACGCTGACCAGCTCGAGGATCCGATAAAAATTACCGATCAAGAAATATTTTTAGATAAAAACCAAATTATTGAAAGCCTGGATCTTGGTTATTTTATTGTAGAGGAAAGCTTGCGAGAAGAATTCTATATTCAAGCCTATATTGATCCGTATGATGATATTTTTGAAATTTTTGAGCACAATAATACCTTTGATATCAAAGTGAATGTTTCTGAAATTATTACTCCGCCAACTACCACTCCGCCAACCTGTGCCCAAGAAGGTCAAGAGTATTCATTAAGTGGCGATCCTGATTATCCTGATTCATGTTGTCAAGGATTAACTCAATGGGAACACGGTTTGGATACCAGAATATCAATTGGACCGGATTGCTACAATACAGGTACGGAGGCCGGCCTTCCTTTTGGTACTTGTTTAAAGACTCAAGATCAAGTTTGCGCAGAAATTGAAAATCCTTGCAATAGTCCTGAAGATTGCTCAGATGGGCAGAATGCTACCTATCCAAACATTGAATCTTTCTGTGTTAACAGGGGCAATTTATGCGATCAACCAACAACCCCGGCCGAGCTACAAGCCGTTTGCGATACTTGTCCTACCCAGCCAAATTGTGCTCAAGCCGGGCAAAGTATTAAAACTGATCCCCAGAAACCTGATCAGTGCTGCGACAATCTTATTAGCTGGTCTAACGGGGAATATAAACAGTTTTCAGTTGCTGATAAGTGTTATCAAAGCGGGGAGCTGTATGCTCCGGTAGGGGAAATTTGTCTTGATTGCGGCAACAACGTTTGCGAAGATTGGGAAAACCCTTGTAATTGTCCCAACGATTGTGGTTTGACTAACACAGATTATCCCAATGTCCAAGCTTTTTGCGCTAGCCCGGATTACGATTTAGCTTGTCATAATAACCCAAATATTACTACCGAGTTACAAACTCTTTGCGATTCCTGTCAAACAGGTTGTATCGATAATGGCGAATTAATATTTGAAGATCAGTTTTGCTGCGATTCTAATGCTGACATAAAACCCAACAAAACAATAAGTGCTTTTAACCTTGGAGAGGTTGTCCATTGTAATCAGATCATTGAATTTTCACCAGATGCTTGCCTTGGGTTAGCCGATTGTCATATCCCCCCACCGCTGGGAATTTGCACCCCAGGTTGGGATC
>WJJI01000048.1 GCA_014729795.1 Candidatus Moraniibacteriota bacterium | reverse complement strand
TTTGTGCTCATGATAATTTGTCCTTCCATTTTTGTTTTGATTAGATAATTAAAATCTAATCTTACAAAAATTTTACCCTTTTCTTCTAGATAGGACATTTCTACTTTGCTCTACTAGGACATTATCATGTTGCTCCGACAATAAAAAAACTGTTGTTGCTTTGGATATTCTGTTATAGTAAAAGTACCTAATTATTAAAAAAAAATTATGAAAAAAATTATGATTTTTTTTGTTCTTATGGCTTTTTTGGGTTGTTCAAAAAGTCAAACGGTTGATAATGCTGAAAATCAACCTCGGGAACAAAAAAATAAACAAAACCAACAACAACCCAATATGAATGATATGAATGATATGGAAACAATGCGGATTCAACAAATGAATGAAGAAAGCGATAATAATGAAGACGCTATGCAGGAACAGGGCTATATCGATGTCGCTCCAAAAAAGGCAAAAGAATTAATCGATCAGAATCCAGAAATAATCATTATTGATGTTTCTTCAAATTACGCTCAAGGCCATATTCCCGGAGCGATTAATCATTATGTTGGCGACGGATCTTTAGACAAAGCGATTCAAAATTTGGCCAAAGATAAAACTTATCTGGTTTACTGTCATAATGAAACCGCTTCTCGTCTTGGAGCTAAAAAATTAACCGACGCGGGAATAAGTAAAGTTTATCGTCTTGACGGCGATTATCCAGCCTGGGTTAAAGCCGGTTACGAGGTGGAAAAATAAGCCAATAATTCCAGAAATCACGCGTTTGATAAATTAAAATTATGCAAAAATTTGCTTTTATTATCTTTGCTGCTTTATTAATTGTTGCTTGTTCAAAAGAATCCGGTTCCAATCTTGAGACAAAAAACAAAACTCAAGAAAAGGTTAACACAACCAACCAGGCAAAAGAAGAAAAACAAAAATCACAACATACCAAAGAGTCGAGTCGGGAGCCGCATCCAATGGCGATTCAGAGTTTGCGGGAAAAAAATTATACAGCGGGAGATTTGAAAGTTGAAAAAACCCTCGAAGATGGATTAAATTTTCATCGACATGTGGTCTCTTATGTTTCAGAGGGCTTGAAGATATACGGATTATTAACTGTTCCAAAAAGTCCGATGCCTGAAAACGGTTTCCCGACGGTTGTTTTTATTCACGGTTATATTCCTCCCAAGGAATACTCAACCATTAAAAGCTACCCAACCTATCAAGCCGCCCTTGCCAGGGCCGGTTTCGTTACATTTAAACCGGATTTGAGAGGTCATGGTAATTCCGAGGGAGAAGCGGTAAGCGCTCACTATAGCGAAAAATATATAATTGACACGCTTTACGCTATTAATCACTTAAAAAAACACGCTAAAGTTAACCCCAGGAAAATGGTTTATTGGGGACACTCCAATGGCGGAGAAATCGGACTTAGAGTAGCTTTAATTTCTAAAGATATTAAAGCTTATTGTTTTTGGGCCGGGGTTGTTGGAAGCTATCAAGATATGCTGGAAACCTATAATCATAAAATCTCTTTTCTTGATTTGGAAGAAAGAGAAAATCCTTTGGTGGAAAAGTACAAACTTCCCAGCCAAAATCCTAAATTTTGGAATCAAATCGAACCTTACGAATATTTAAAGGAATTAGAAGCTCCGATTCAGCTTCAACACGCGACCGGCGATGAATCGGTGCCGATAGAGCTTTCCATAAGCCTTAAAAACGAGCTTGAGAGATTAAATAAACAAGTGGAATTTTATAAATATCAGGGGGATGATCACAACATCAGTAAAAATTCAAATTTGGCTTTTCAAAGAACGATAAAATTTTATCGAAAACATTTAAATATTAATTAATTTAACGGACCTCGCGGAAAATTTTTTCAATACTTTTATTGAGAATATTATTGATGATAGGTCTTAGCTATAATAAACCAACGAACAAGTGAGATTTTGCGTTAAGATAAAAATTTAGTAATTAATTCAAATGAGCTGATGGGATAATCAAGGCATAAATATAAAAAAACAAAAAAAACAGGCGGTCCTGCCTGTTTTTAAAAATTCGTGGAGATAAAGGGATTTGAACCCTTGACCTCTTCCATGCCATGGAAGCGCTCTAGCCAACTGAGCTATATCCCCGAAATTTAAGCTAAAATTAACACAGTGAATTAAATATTTCAAATAAAATTTTTGATTTTTTTGGAAATTAAGCCAGACCGCGAAGTTTACTGATTCGATCTTTTACCGGCGGGTGAGTGGAAAAGAGCTTGCTTAGGGCGCCGGTAATACCTTGATTGCCAAGCGGGTTGGCAATGTAAAGGTTTTCAAAGGCCGGGTTTACGGTTTTGGGGTTAAGGTAGCCGGATTTAGACAAAGATTCGATCTTACCCAAAGCATCGGCTAAACCGTTTGGATTGCCGGCAATCTTAGCGCCGGTTTTATCGGCTGCGTATTCTCGAGAGCGGGAAATAGCTAATTGGATAATGATCGCGGCAATTGGAGCTAAAATTATGATAGCGATATCGCCCAAGGCGCTGCGGTTTTGGTTATCAGAACCAAACGACACAAAGCGTAATAGATAAGAGGCTGAGGTAATAATGGAGCCGAATACCGCGGCTAAAGTTTGAATTAAGATGTCGCGGTTTTTAACGTGAGCTAGTTCATGAGCTAGGACCCCCTTGATTTCATCTTGATTTAGGTGTTTTATTAAGCCTTCGGTTACACAAACGGCGGCGTTTTGAGGGTTGCGACCGGTAGCAAAAGCGTTGGGTTGGGGATTGGGGCTTAAGTAGAGCTTAGGCATGGGTAGATCAGCTTTTTTAGCCAGATCTTGGACCATTTGAGTGATGCGGGCGAAACGACTTTGGTCAAGCGGTTTAGCTCGAGCGGTCATGATAGCGATTTTGTCTGAGAAAAAATAAGCGCCTAAATTTATTAGAATACCCAAAATCGACATAGTGACTAGTCCTTGAAAACCGCCAAGGTAATTACCGATCGCGATTAAAACAGCAGCGAAAGATCCGAATAATAAAATTGTTTTGATAGTGTTATTCATGCTTATATTATGAGTATTGATTAGATTTTTGTCAATATTTGCGCTCTTTTCTTTGCCACCGCCACCGTATGCTCAAAATGACAAGAAAGCTTACCGTCTTTAGTTACATAAGTCCAGCCATCTTTTAAAAGTTTAATTTCATGACCACCTTGATTAATCATAGGTTCTATGGCCAAACACATGCCTTTTTTTAATTTTTCTCCGGTACCGGTTTGACCATAATTAGGAATGTTGGGCGGTTCATGGATTTCTTTGCCTACGCCATGGCCGATTAGCTGGCGAACCACGGAATAGCCGTTTTTTTCCGCGTGTTTTTGGATAGCCGCGCCAATATCGCCGACTCGACGACCAACTCGGGCTTGTTTGATTCCCTGTTGCAAGCACTCTTGACAAACTTTAATTATGGCTTGTTTTTCCGGACTAGGTTGACCACAGATAAAACTAACGCTCGCGTCAGTATGCAGACCCAAATAGTAAATACCTAAATCATAAGTTACCAGATCACCGTCTTGGATAATTTTGTTTCCGGGTAAACCATGCTCCACTTCTTGATTGGTAAAAATACAAAGATTAGCGGGATAATCTTGATAGTTTAAAAAAGAGGGCTTGGCGTTTTTTGATTTGATTAAGCGGCCGGCCAGTTTGTTAATTTGTTTTCGGCTGACACCCGGTTGAGTTTTTGCTTGTAAATAATTAAGAATTTGTCGTAAGATTCGTCCACCTTGGCGCATTTTTGCGAGCTCCTCCGGAGTTTTAATAGGAACCATGGCATTCAAGTTAGTTTTTTTACTTTCATGACCTGGCTAATAAAATTACGGAATTTTGTTAAATTAACTCGAGTTTTAAGCTGATATGTGGGAATTTCTTTACCCAAAGCTAAGCCTTGTTTTGATTTGTAAGTTCTTATTTCGTCAATGGCGGCTAGCGCTTGGTTGAATTCTTGTTGGTTGATTCGGCCGCTAAAAGCGAGTTTTTCTGGCCAGGAACAGACATGGATGCTTTCACATGAATGGTTTTTGCTGAAACTTTGTCGGTAAACATATTCGGTAATGAAAGGAATAATAGGAGCATACAGTTTGGCGATATTGAAAAAAACTTGGTATAGAACAGCTAAGGCTGCTTTTTTTGAGGCGGTTAAGCGAGAGTTAGCCAAACGATATTTAATGAATTCAACGTAATAGTCTGCAAATTGACTCCAAAAAAAGTCATGGATGGTATTTTTAGCTCCGGCATAGTTGTAATTTTCAAAAGCGGTGGTGGTTTTTTTAATGCATTGATTAAGGCTTTTTAGGATCCAAAGGTCGGCTGGTTCTAAATCTTTATTTTGATTCAGGTTTTGAGAAATCGATTTAATATGTTTTTGGGATAATTCTTCTAGGTGAATGCTGAGGAATTTATTAATGTTAAAAAGTTTAATAGCGGTTTTGCGTCCTTTTTTGATTTCTTTAGCGTTAAAGCGTAAATTTTGCCCCAAAGAAGCGCCGGTTGCCCAATAGCGTATAGCATCAGCGCCATATTGTTGCAATAACCGATCCGATGGTTGATAATTACCCAGTCTTTTGGAAATTTTGCGGCCATGTTCGTCCAAGCCATGTCCGGAAATCATTACGTCTTTAAAAGGAATTTTTTTGAAATTGTAATGACTTTTAACAATGGAATAAAAATCCCAAGTACGAATAATTTCAAAAGCATTGGGTCGCAGACTGACCGGAAACATTTTATCATAGACTGATTGACGGTTTTTGCCTACCAATTCTCTAAGTAAAAAAGGGGTGCAAGCCGAAGTTGCCCAAGTGTCCATAACATCGCTTTCGGGCTGTAATTTTGAGTTTTGACAACCAGGGCATTTTTTAACAGGGGCTGGATCCTCAAGCGGGTTAACCGGCAAGTCTTTAATTTTGGCAAAAATTTTATGATCGCATTTTTGACAGCTCCAAACCGGAATAGGTACTCCAAAATAGCGTTGGCGGGAAATACACCAATCCCATTTTAAAGATTGGACCCAATTTTGGTAAATTTTAAACATACTTTTTGGATACCAATTGAGCTGACGGCCATATTTGAGCCAAGTTTTTTGTAGATTAGCGATTTTGATAAACCATTGGCGGCTTTTTACCAACTCCATGGGGGTGTCACAACGTTCATGAACGTTGAGAGTGTGGTTTATCTTTTCTTGACGTCTTAATAGACCAGCATTTTTTAGATCTTTAAGAATTTTGTTTCTGGCTTCTTGAATAGTGAGACCTTGATAAGGACCGGCTAATTGATTAAGTTTGCCGTTTTCTTGAATAATCGAGCGAGTAGGCAGTTTATCCAGGCGCCATTTTTCAAGATCTTCAACATCGCCCCAGGTACAAACCATGATTAGGCCGGTGCCCTTTTCAGGATCAACATTTGGGTTGGCCTTGATTGGAACTTGGTGTTGGCAAAGCGCCGGAGTGGCGGATGAGCCAATTAAATCAGCGTAACGTTTGTCTTTGGGATGAACATATAAAGCGACACAAGCCGGGATTAATTCAGGCCTGGTAGTGGCAATAGTAAGCTTTTGATCTTTTTGGCCTTGAAAATCTATGTAGTTCATTTTTGAGGCTTGTTCTTTGTCTTCCAGATCGGCTTGAGCAATAGCGGTTCGGCAAGTGGTACACCATAGAATAGGCACTTGTTTTTGGTAAAGACCCCCTTTTTTGTTTAAATCGATTAACGACCATTGGGAAATTTTTTGCGCGATCGGACTAATGGTGCTATATGTTTTGCTCCAGTCAACCGAAATGCCCAGGTTGTCCCAAAGTTTTTTATAGGTTCGAGAGCCGATTTCAGTTTCTTTAAGGCATAGTTTGATAAATTTTGATTTTGAAATTTTATTTTTATTGATCTGGTATTTTTTTTCCACAAAACGTTCAGTAGGAAGGCCGTTATCATCAAAACCCATGGAATAGAAAACATTAAAGCCACGCATGCGTTTATAGCGAACAATAAATTCGGCTTGAGCGTAACTCATGATGTGACCGGAATGGAGGTGATCAGCGGAAACGTAAGGCGGGGGAGTATCAACTACATACAAGGGTTGTTTTTTTTGGGGATTGAATTTGAATATTTTCAATTTTTGCCAAAGCTTTCGAGCTTGGTTTTCAATAACTTCAAATTGATAGGCGGAATCGGTTGATTTTTTGGTCATAATTGATTAATTATTTGTTGATTTACTTAATTGCTTTTTGAAGCGAAGTTTGGTCATAAACTCCGCTTTTGAGGGGCTTGCCACTATAATTTAAGTTTTTTTTAAAGATTGTGCCCGGATTTAACACAGTGTTGGAACCTAATTGGCAGCCGTCACCCAATAATGCGCCGAATTTTGAAAGACCGGTATCAAGAGAGTTGATTTTAATGGTTTTATGGTCAAAACGCAAATTAGCTAAAATTGCACCAGCCCCAAGGTTGACCCGGGAGCCGAGTAGGCTATCGCCAACATAGTTGAAATGGCCGCAATGGGTTTTGGTCATGATAACTGAATTTTTAACTTCAACCGCGTGGCCAATTATACTGTGATCGTCAATATAGGTATTGCCTCGTAAATAAGCGCCTTGGCGGATTTGGCAATTGGCGCCGATATACGCCGGACCTTTAATCATGGCGCCATGTTCGATGATGGTATTTTTACCTACATAGACATCCGGATCAAGGTAAACCTCGCCAATTTTTATACCGTGGAACCCGGGCTTGATTAAAGATTTTAAAAAACCTTGTAACCGGGGAAGGACGGTCCAGATTTCTTCAACTTCATTTAATAATGGCTTGAGCGGTTCAGGAATATGTTCAAAAAGCTCCTTGATTTTGATTTCCGTCATGGCTAAAACTTTTAAAATTTTAGAGATAGTGTATAATATAAAAATACATTATCATGATTTAGGTACTTGTAAATTTTAGAGAAAATCTCGCGGTTTTGGACAAATTTCACCGAATACGCCTTATAGACATCTCGGTATTTTCTATAAATTTTTTTAAACACGTAAGTCCTAATTATATTTAAAAAAAATTGACTAATTTGTTGACCTTGTTTTCAGTAAAAGCGTAAACGCTTGGTAATTGATCTTAAATTATTTATTATTTTAGCTTTAAGTGTCGCAAAAAGCAAAGTTTATAAAAAAAATTTTTAAAAAAACCCAAGAACCGGTTTTTGTGGGAATTGTTACCGCAGTTGCTTTAGGATTTGTTTTAAGAGTTTATAGGTTTAAAGATTTTTTATTTTTTGCTCTGGATCAGGCGAGAAATTGGTTGATTGTGAAAAACGCGTTAGTGGGAGGAATTGAGGAGTTACCGCTTCTCGGGCCTCGAGCCGGCGGTACTTTTTTTCGTTTGGGTCCTGCCTATAACTATATTGAATTTTTAGCTGCCCGGTTGTTTGGAGCTTCGCCGGAAAAACTAGCAATTCCGGTTTTGTTTTTTAACTCCGCTTCGATTGCTGTTTTTTATTACTTTTTAAGGCAATATTTTGCCCGTTGGTTAAGTTTGGCTTTGATATTTTTATACGCGGTTGGTTTATTTGGAATAGAGTTTTCTAGATTTTCCTGGAACCCAAATTTAATAGCTTTTTTTAGCATTTTATTGTTTCTTGGTTTATTAAAAGTTTCTCAAAGTTATCATAATCGATCAAACAATATTCATAAATATGGATTAGAGGTTTTAAAAAGATTAAAAAGACTTTGCTCCGGGGACAAAAATTTAAAAATTTGCAAAAGTGAAAAAGAATTGGAACAAAACTCGGTTAAAATCGTTGAAACCTCTTTTGATCGTTCAACTTGGGTTTGGTTGATTTTAGCCAGTATTAGTTTTGGGGTTTTAATCCAGCTTCATGGTTTGGCCATGTTGCTGACACCGATTATTGTGTTGGGTTATTTATTGATTAGCAAAACCGGTTTTAAACTTAAACAACTATCGATAGCCTTGCTAATTGTGGTTTTAGTTAATTTACCATGTTTACTAAATGATGTTTTGACTAATTTTGGCAACAGTCGGGCTTTGATCCGGGGTTATTTGGCAAAAAGCCAAAAAAATAGCGAATATACTTGGGAAAAAAAAGTCTTGGTAGGTTTTCATGAAATCAGTCGCAATTATTTTACTATCATTACTTCTTCGGAAAAAATTCGGGAATTAGATCAAACCAAGAGAAACGAAGGCGTAACCGGGGTGATAAGCAGAAACGCAAAATCAGTCTGGTTGATTAAAAATATGGTTTTTAGCGCTATTTTTTTGGGATTCATAGGTTTTGCTTTTTATATTTTAGTAAAAGATTATTGGCGACTTAATAAGAAGAAAAATCAAAAAGCCCGGCAAAAAGCCAACTTTATTTTGTTAATTTTGATTTGGCAGGCGGTTTACGCCCCTGTTTTAATAATGCTAGCTATTAAGGCCGATTCAAGGTATTATTTGGGACTCATATTCTTACCTTATGTTTTGATAGGAGTAGTGGCTCAAAAGCTTGAGAAAAACAATAAATTAGATAAAAAACTTAAACCAGTTAACGGGTTAATTAAGCAGAATTTGCAAAAAATGGTTTCCAAGAAAGTCAAATCACGATTTTTAACTCAAAGATTGGTAATCGGGGTTGGTTTGGCGGGTCTGTTTTTAATTAATTTAAAATATGATTTGAATTGGCTAGGACGTTTAGAGCAAATGGATAAACAAAATAAAGATCAAATACTGAGAGAGTATATTCTTGAGGATTATTATTTTGCAAATTGGGGGCAGCTAGAACAAATTATAAATTTAATAGAGCAAGATTATTTAAAAAAGAATCAGCCAATCGCGATTGAAGCCGGGCCTTACTATCAGCGGTCGGTTGCTTATGTGCTTGAATTTGAAAGAGGCTTGCCGGTTGATTCTATTAAGAATGACAATCAGGGGAAAGAGCTGCATTATTACTTAATTGATGACACCAAAGATCCGGAAAAAAGAAAACAAGATTTGCCAAGCGATCTTAAGCGACAATTCGAGGTTAGCAATTATCAAAACTTTGGAACCTTGACTCTGTTTAGATTAAACAGAACTCAGGTTAGAGAAAAACAAGAATCTAAGAATAATAAAGAGCCGGCCGACAAAGACTTGATGCCAAAAAAGTTCAAGTGGGAGGAGCTTTTAAATTAGAGAGACCGGATCAACGTCGATAGCAATTTTATTAGTTCGGCAAAACTTTAAGATAGCGGGTTGGTCTAGTTGGTTTTTAACCCAAGTTTTTTGAAAACCCAATAGTAAGTGAAAGATGAATTGAGCGTTGATTTTTTCTGGATAACCAGGGTAGATGCCGGTAAATAGTTGAAAAGAGTTAGTTTTAAATTCAGGTAAAGCGATTAATTTTTGTAATTTTTTTTGGGCTTTTGATTGGCTTGCATCTTTGGAGGAGAGTTTTAGCAATCGGGTAAAGGGCGGAAGTTTTTTTTCACGCCGGAGTTTGATTTCTTTGTGAAAAAAGCCTTGATAATCATCGGCCAGGGCTTTTGCTAAAATTGGGTTTGAGGAAAATTTGGTTTGGATATGAATCGAATAATTTTTTGATAAAAGCGAGTTAATATTTTGATAAATGATTTCATTGATTCGATAATCCGGATAAAAGAATAATTTGTCGATATTGATTAAAAAAATTGAACCGGTGTTGAGATTAAAGCGCGCAATCTTAAGAGATAAAAGATCGCTTACAACCAAACCTTTTTTTAATTGGCAAATTTGACTTAAAGTATTGGCGTTTTTGGTGGATTTTTGATTGGCCGTGGCTTTAAGAACCGGAAGGTCAGGAAAAAGCGGTTTGAGGTGGTTTTCCAGACGATCAATGCCTAATCCGATTGATTTAATAACCGAACTTGAACACTTTGGGCAAGTATTTGGATAAGGTTGAGTTTTAGAGCAGACCGGACATTTTAGCGTGGTTTGATTAAGCAGGAAATAAGAGCGGTCGCAATCAGGGCAAATGGGAACATAACCGCAGTCGCGACAAATTATGCTGGTAGAACTGCCTTTTTGAATGGTGCCGATAAAAACTACATGGTTTGTTGTTAAATCTTTTTTGATAAGATCCAGAACCGGTTCGCTAATTAATTTGGAGCCGGAAAAAAGATTTTTATTTTTTGCATCGATTATCATTTTTATAAAAATTTCAAGGTTTAAATTTTAGAAGCCGGATTTTTAAGCGGTTGAATAGTTTTGAATTTAAATATATTTTAAGTTTGAATAAATAGGTAAGCTTATGCTATGATAACAGAATAAAGCAAGTTATGCATTTGGTAAATCATAGCCAAAAGAGAGAAATCAAAAAAAATTTAACGTTAGATAAATAAGAAAAATAAATGAATAAAAAAAGAAAAAAGCAAATTATCATTGGCTGTTCATTAGCCACGGTTGTTGTTTTGATAATTTTGATCGCGACGGGATATTATTTGTTTGGTAATAAGAAAAAATTTGTCACTCAAGAGGTTAAAAGCGGAGATATTGAAAAAACGGTTTCAGT
>WJJI01000047.1 GCA_014729795.1 Candidatus Moraniibacteriota bacterium | reverse complement strand
GTTAGCAACCTCTTATTCGAAAGGGTACCGTCAATAATTTCGTCCCCTACAAAAGCGGTTTACAACCCGAAGGCCTTCATCCCGCACGCAGCGTCGCTCCATCAGGGTTTCCCCCATTGTGGAAGATTCTCGACTGCAGCCACCCGTAGGTGTTTGGCCAGTGTTTCAGTGCCAATGCTAGGGGTCATGCTCTCACACCCCTTAACCGTCATAGCCTTGGTAGGCTTTTACTCTACCAACAAGCTGATAGTACGTGAGCTCATCCTAAAGCGACGTATTAACATAAAGTCAATAAATCTTTACTCCAAAGAGCACATCCGGAATTATCCCGAATTTCTTCGGGTTATGCCGAACTTTAGGGTAGATTCTCGCGCGTTACTAGCCCGTTTGCCTCCGCTCAAAGCGGATCGACTTGCATGCCTTATCCACGCTGCCAGCGTTCATCCTGAGCCAGGATCAAACTCTCAAAAAAAAATATAAGGATATAATTTGGTTGACCGTATAAATTTAGAAAAATTTTAATTGCTGAAATCAACAACCTAAATTTATTAGGATTTACAAATACAAAAACAAGGCATTTTCACCTTTTGTTTTTATGTTGATTTTTCAACAAGTTATTAACAATCAAATGTATACGGTGTTTTTTAAAGGTACTATATACTAAATATTTAACTTAAAAACATTTATTTATATAATTGAGTATAATTTAACTTACAAATATTGTCAAATTCCTGATATAATCATGGTTTGAGGAAAAATATTATTGGTAATTAATCATTCTGATTCTGATTTTCTGTAAAATCTTCATCTTGATCGTTTTTTTCTATCTGTAATTGATCATCTTGTTTTTTAATCATATTATCTTCTTGTTGATCATTCTGCTCAATGCCTTGATTAATTTTTTCTTCATTTTTTTGAATTCCCGCTAATGCTTCTTTTCCTTGGTTTAAGTTTTGCAGAATCTTATCTATGTCTTTATTTTCATGATTTAGTTCCTTTATCTTGATAAAATGCTCTTTTGCCATCTCTTTATTGCCAAGCTGATCTAGAATTAACCCCAAAAAATATCTAGCATTTGCGTAATCTGGATCAATTTTTATTGCTTGCTCAAATTCTTGCTTGGCTTCATTTATTTGATTATTTTTATAATATAATAAACCAAGCCTAAAAATGACCCTGGGTTGATTTTTAGATATTTCCTTGTTTTTTTGAGCTTGATCAATCGCTTTATTAATTTCACCTTCTCTTTCATATATCTCTGTTAGCAACAAATTAGGTTCCAAAAAATCCCGTTTAATAGCTAAAGCCTTTTCAATGTTAGTCTTTGCTGAATATAAATGCTTTTTTATATCTTCTGGTATCTGAAAATCCTGAGGCAAATTCTTTTGTGTTTTCTCCAATTCAATGATTTTTTCAGACATTAGAACATCAAATTTTATAACTTCAATATTGGCAATCTCATAATAAAGATAAGGATTCTTTGGATCAATTTTTAAAGCTTGCTCGTATAAATCAATTGCCTTCTCGTGTGCTCCTTCCAAAACGCCTATTACACCTTCATAGATATGAGCTTGATTTTGAAAATTCTTTGAATTATTCGAGTTTAAGGTTACTGACGCCTGGGAATAATCTAGAGCTCCTTTAATCATTTGACTGATATAATCAGAATCTTCCACTGTTAGGTTTTCTTGATTTTCACTAGCTCGTTGATTAGCTAAGGCAAATAAAACTCTTGACATTTGATTATAATATATATCTTTATTAGCATTAAGAGAAATAGCTTTGTTCAATTGATCGCCAATTTCTTGTAAGGGCTGATTCTCTGCTTGTTTATTAAGAGCTTTTTGAAAATAATAAGCGGAAGCATATTTTTGAATAAAGGTATAATTTAACGATATAAAGCTTATAAGCACTAAAACAAATAAGAATGAAAACACTAAAGATGTTTTTGGGCTTGATTCGCTAGTTATTAAGTCTTTATTGTTATTGGTTAACATAGATCCAGAAGTTACAAATAAACTTAAACTTAACCAGAAAAAAAACAATAAAGTAATGTTTAAGTTAAAACCAAACATAATAACCATATAGTAAAGCCAACCACCACCAAATGTTAGCAGTAAGAAAAAACCGGATTCGGCTTTTTTATTAAGGTTAACCTGAGTTATTCTTTTAAATAAATAATATAAACCATAAATAATTAGAAACAAAAAAGCTAAGCTTCCCAAGACCCCAGTTGTACTAACTAAAGTAAAAAAATAACTATAAGCTTTTTCAAAATCATTTTGCCAAAAATCTCCCATAATTTCAGGCCTAAATAATCTATATTGATAAACATAATTACCCGGACCTACTCCGAGTAAAGAATCCCGACTAAGGCTTTTTAAAGCCACGGAAACTGAATTTGAAGCGTTTAGGTGAATCTCGACTAATGAATTTTTTACCATTAAAGGTTTATTCCTAATCAAAAATAAAACACCAAGGATTAAAAAAAACATCATGATTAGTTGAATTCCGCCATTTTTATTCTTTTTTGGTCTTATTGATAAGGAGCCACAAAACAATGCCAAAGCAAATATTAAAGCAACATAAATAATTTTTAAATTAACCACTGTCAAAATAAAAAAGAAAAACAAAGCAAGGCCAAATAATAATATCTTTAGGATTATTGATGTTTTTTCTTTTATTAAAGACCCTAAGCAAAGCAAAAATAAGAAACCGCTATAAATTCCCAAAAAATAAAATGAACCTATGGTATTAAAAAAAGGATTTTTAAACGCCTGAATCGGTAAAATATATATTTCAAAATATTGTAATACGGCAAAAAAACAAATTATAAAACCACTTGCAATGATTGAAGCCAATATTTTAACAATTCCAGATTTACTTAGATTATTAAAAACCAAAATAAAAATCATAACCAATGCTAAAACCGTTATAAATGACCAGTGTTCGTTTTCAAAAGCTCCCCATATACTAACTTCCGGATATTGTGAAAACCAGGCGCTTAAACCAAAGACTATTAAAAAAATAGCTATAGGAACTAAGATAAAATCCTTTTTGATAACCAACTGGTTTTTAATAAACATTTTGCCGAACCAAGCCAAAAATCCAATACTTACAAAGAAGATTAAAAAGGCTTGTTTATTTAAATTTAAAGGACTGGGAACGATTGGAATATAAACAGCGGGCAAGAAAACAACATAGGAAAAAATCGCAAAAAAAATAATATTGTTTAAAATCTTTAGTAGCAGATCTTCGTTGTTTGATTTTTTTTTAGTTTGGGTTGGTTTTAATAAAGGCTTTTTTTTCTTAATTAAATCTTGATTAAATACTGGTTTTTGATCTCCATCCTCAACCTTTAATTTTCTGCTAACTAATCTATTTTGAGAATCATTCATCTTAATTCAATCAATTAGAATTATTTAATAAGGCATTAATCCGCCAAGATCCACCAGTTAAACTTAATATCTTCTTGAGCTTTTTGATCTAATAAAACTTCAAAGCTTTCTCCTTCATCGATATCTGAAATAATCCAGCTAACTGGCTTTTCTCCTACAGGACTTAAAAATATTAATGATTCTTTATGAATTATTTTTGTATCAACTTTGATGGATTCCTCCCCCTTTTTTATAACAAATGAACCTTTTTGATAATCTGGATTACCTTCCAATTCCTCAATTTTTTCCTCATGATCCTCGATTATTTTATCTAAATCTTCAAATCTTTCATCAATGAATGCTACTTCACTGGTTAAATCTTTATAATATTGTTCATTTAATTCCTGCCTATCTTTAATCAGCTCGGTATTTTGAGTCAAATTAGTAATCTTTTCTGTTTGTTCTTTGTTTGCTAATTTTATTTCCTCAATTTGGATTTGTTGCTCTTGAATTGCTTTAATTGCAAGAGCGGTTAATTGAGCGTATGCCACTCCCATGTTGCCATCCTTGCCATGTACCACCTCCGGAATAATATTTTTTAATTCCTGAGCAATAAAACCAATTTCCGCTTTACCGCCATTTTTCCAATTATAATTAACCGGATTTAATTTCATCACATCTTTAAGTCCATACTCCAATGCTCTTATGTCTTTTTTCTTGGCAACATCAGAAGTATGAATAATCGCGCCGTCAAGATAAATATCGGTATTACCTACGGTGTTGTTTGAGGATATGTATAAATCTCCGTTACTGTCGGATCGTAAATCTACAAAAGCGGTTGCCGGGGTGTGGGTAAGCCTTAATTGTGGATTAGCGTTGTCAACACTTTCAATTCTTCTATCAGGCGCTCCCATTCTATTAACTCCTAGGCGGCCGGTTGCTCCATTAAAGTAAAAAGTATTGGCAGGATTGGGCCTTGGATTTGCCCCTAAATTATTACCTGCATAAATACTACCGTTGGCTGTGACTGCAAATTTCGAAGTTTTTGTAGCCCCTCCCGCTCCTACATAAGTCATCTTAAACAGATCCTCAGCCGGCCGGCCGTCAAAAACAAAGCCCCAGCCAGACCAAGTGGAATCAATTCTTCCGAAATCGCTATTTGTTATGTAAAAATTATTCCCAAACACTGACCAAGGCGCTCCTTGAGCATCATATGCGCCCAAAATTGTTCTTGCCGAGCCAGTTGTTGGGTCTAAAACAAATTCTGTACCGCTACGAGTAGAAGAATAATAAGGAGAGCCATTATAGTTTACTCTTACTGTGCTTCCGGTTGGCGAAATATCTAATACTCCGCTATTGTTAGTTCCCATATCTGTGTATACGCTTCCAGGATTTTGAGATAATCTTAGTTGAGGATTGGAACGATCATATGATTCCAATTTACGAGCAGAGGTTGTCGCCGAGGCATTGCTAATTATTAAACCGCTTGAGGATAAATGCATGACCGGAGATCTGTGGATGTCAAAAATAAAATTATTATTAGTTAAAGAACCTAATCTTGCATGAGTTACTCCTCCTCTAAAATAAAACCTCGCTGTTCCGTCCAGTACTAATTCAGCAGCTTCTTTTGATCCTCTGGAAACATGCAAGACATTAGCATTTCCGCCCAACCAAGATGAAGGTGTAGGATTATTTTCCCAAAAACCAATACCAGAACCTGAAGGATTTACATAAACATCGCCATCGCTTAAAGATTGCATATCAAAATAATTACTCTGATCATAGCTTAATCTTAATTGAGCGGATGTATTATCCGTGATTTCAAGTTTTCGGTTTGGCGATAAATTGTTAATCCCAATATTACCTCCTTGATTCATTATTAACCTAGTTAATCCAGAACTTTGGTTAAATCTCAAGGATCCATCAATGAAAGTTTGTAAATTCCAATAATCTGTTCCTTGATTTTCAATAATTAAACCCCGGTTACCTTTCAAGCTAAAAACCGATCTTGGATTGGCGGTTCCAACGCCCAATCTTTTGTTATTATGATCCCAATAAAGATCATTTATTTCAGTGTGATACCATCGATTTTCCTCATTGTTCCAATATGCCATTTGACCAGTTTGCGTTCCATCATCCAAGCTAAAATCCACTTGTTCTATGTTAGAGTCCACTTGTTCTATGGTTGGTATCAAATTTTCAATTTTATCCATGCCTATACTATTATCTTCTAAATGATAATTATTAATAATGTTTTTAAATCTTGTGTGTTTTGTTTCCAAATCATGAGCAACTTGTTTTGAAGCAAACCAACCAATGACTTTTTTTTCATCCCAGGTAAAAAAATAGCGCCAAATTGATTTCTCATAAACGCCTGCCAATGCTGGCAACCTATTGGGTAAAAAGATCAATAAACACACAATGGCTAAACAGGAAAAGAAGGAGATTATTGCCGCTATTTTTCGTCTTTTTTGGTGAATTTTAAATATAGGCTTTGGATACTGCTCGGATGAAAATTTAATTCCATTTCTTGATTGCTCAGCTCTTTTTGGTTTTTTAGGGTTCATTAATTCATAACTTGAGTAAGCATCATTAAATATAATCACAAAAAAACCCAATAAATTTAATTTGGTTTTTAATAAAAACCTAAAAACTCCTTTTCTTGTATGCATCAACCGGTATTTTGATTCAAGAAAAAATTGTTTAAAAATTCCTGAAAGAATCGGTGTTGAGTAATTCAAAAAAATACCGGCTAAAATCAAAATAGCCAAAATTACCAATCCAATAATTATGGCTGAGTAAAAAAATAAAACCAAGCTAAAGCATCCAACTACTAATAATAAATAAAAGTATATAAAGTTTATTTTTTTATTATCTTGCATGTATATTTTTCTTTAATATAATTTTTTTTACTTTAACATTTTTTTTATATATTGAAAACAAAAATCGATTGGTTAATGATTTTTTTATTCCACCACCCCTTGTGTTTTCATTTGATCTAAAAAATTTTTACTTAAAGACAGCCATGAATAATGATCAAATACTTTGGTTTTCGCTTTCCCGGCTAATTTTATTCTTAATTTTTTATCCTGAATTAATCGATCCATGGCTTGAGTGTAATCTTCGGGCCTATCGCCGGAAACAATTATAGCCGCTTCGGGTTTTAAAACTTCATAAACTGAAGGAACATATTGAGAAGCAATAATCGCGCATTCACTGGCGGCAGCTTCATGGCTGGTCATCCCCCAGCTCTCTACCTGGCTTGCGGTTACAAAAACATCGCTTAAAGCATATAATTCAGCTCCTTCGTTTCTCTTGATAAATCGATCCAACAAAACAATATCCTGATTATCGCCATTATCGCCAGTTTTGAAAAGCTTTATGAGCTGATTATAAGCTGAACTTCCTTGATTAATAGCCATGATTAAGTAAGCTTGATCTCTATTTTTTAATTGCTGATAAGCTTGCAAAACCACATCTTTTCTTTTAGATTCTTGAGTTCGACTAATTTCAAAAAACACAACTTTATTTTCTATTATCTGGATTATTTGTTTTTGATTCATCCCGGTTTCCTCAACTAAAATTCGAATAGCCGCGAGACAATCTTCTTTGTTTCGCGGATGATAATTAGTGGTGTCAACTCCGGGGGGAAACCAAAATTCACTTTTTATATCCACCCCATATTCAGGCAAAACTTCCTTAATGACCTTTGCGTTAGCCACCACTCCATCAACTTCGTTTAGTACCTTTTTTTCATAAGCAATTCTTTGCTCAAAGTTCAATTTTTTAACCACTTCCGGGTCTTCATCTTTATAGTTTTTTTGTTTTAAAATTCCTAAAGAATGAGCGGTCCAGACATGAGGAATTTTTTTAACACCTTTTTTTTGGATTTCTTTGTTAATCATTAATCCTAATATTCCTGAATCCCAATAATGCGAATTCATATAATAGATCTTTTTTAAATCTAGGTTTATAATTTCACATTTTTTAAAAAAATCATCCACTTCTTGTTTGATTCCTTCTTGAGTTAATTTTTCTTTTTCGATAAATTTCTTATTTTCATCTTCAAGATAAATAATTCGGCAAAAATCGCCAATCTCCTCGCCCCATTCTTCGCTGTAATACACAATCCCGGTGTGTCGGTTTTTGTTGATTGGATGACAAAACCCCCCTCTGTTTAAAATAGTCACTTTATATCCAAGGTGCACCAAAGTCTTGCAGTAATCATTAACATAAAAATTTTGGCCGGCTGTATCGATGGTCACAGTTATCTTAGGAGCATGGCAACCATGATTGGTAATCATTAAAACGTGCTTTCTTTTTGATTGGTTAAATTTTTGATCCTTGGTTTTTTTCAACATATGATAATTAAATATTAAAATTATTAACAAATTTTTATAAAAATAAAAAAACACTCCTTTTTTTAACCATTATATTCAATATTATTTAAAGGATTTTTAAATGATTGTTCATTAATTTCCGACCTAAAGTATACCACTTTCCCAATCCTGGAAATTCGATCCAGGAACCGTATTTCGAGGTGGTTATTGCCCCTAAAACATTTCCCAAGGCGCAGCTGTAAATAATTTCTTCGTAAGTGCTACTCCTTTCTAAACCCGCTAAAAAACCCGCATTCATCGCATCCCCTGCTCCATTAGTGCAAACTACTTTTACATCTTTATAGGCTGGAATGTGATAATAGTTTAAACCATCGTATAAAATATTCCCCTTGGCTCCCATTGATAAAATTACTAAAGCTTTATTTGAAATTTCGTAAAATTTCCGGGCCATTTGTTTAGGTTGCTTGGTGTCATTACCAAAATAGCGTAAATAATCTTCAACCGAAGGGGTAATAATGTCAGCTAAACCATAATATTTTTGCAGAAAATCATCAATTTTTTTTATTGTACCGGTTGGCAATTTTGATTCTTTGTTTATTTGTATACTATACTGAATTGCCTTTGGCTTACGTTCATCAAAACCCCAAAAGCGCGAGTAACCGTTAAAATTCGGATCAATTAAAATCAATTGGTCATTATTGTGTACTTCCTTAAGAGTTTTAAGGATTGTTTCGCGAGTTTTTGGATATTCAATTGAAAAAACTCCGCTTACTACAACAAAAGAACTTTTTACTAAATTTAAATCAACTTCCTTGATATGTAAATTCACATCAGCTTTTCTTATTGGTTTGGTTATATCCCCTAAATATTTATTTCCTGTAGCTGATAATAATTTTGTGGTTGGTTTTTGCTTGTCTATTACAATACCATCATGCGGAAACAACTCTTTATTTAATTGTTTAAGTAAAAACTTGCCTCTATAATCATTACCAATTTTGGCAATCAGATGAGAGCGAGAACCGACTTTGAAAAAATTAACCGCTACGTTGGCCGGTGAACCGCCCGGCCGATCATGAAAATCGGTTGTCTCCGAGGCCTCTTCAAGATTGGATTTTTCCGTGATAATATCCACGATAAATTCTCCAATAGCGCAAAGCCCGCAAAGCTTTCTTTTTCTAATTTTTCTTAATTTTTTCATGATTTTAACCAATGCTGGCCCAGGTTTTCTAACTTTATAATTTAAGCCGGTATGACAAAATTGATTTAAATTCATTAGATCTCTTAATTGTTATTAGCTCAAATATTAGCTTAAAATTTTCTATTAAAAGCTTATATTGTCTTTTGCGTAAAAATAAGCTGCTTCTTCAGGGAAAACACTATTGATTATTGTTCCGGTAGCAATCTCAAATCCGGCAAAATTATCAATCCTTGGAGTAAAAATTATTTGAACGTGCAAATCCTTAACTCCATATTGAAAGATCATATTATAATCACAATTCAATTGAGTAATTTTTTTAAAGATTTTATGCATGATTGCCGCTAAATCAATTAACATTTCTTGGTTGAATTGAGCAAAATCAACCAAATGTTTTTTTGGTAAAATCCAAATTTCATAAGCATACTTTGCGGCAAAGGGAGTAATGGCGATAAAATTTTGGTTTTCAAAACCTACTCTCTTTTGATGTTTTTTTTCATATTTAATAATTTCACAATAACCGCAACTACGCTGCTTACAAACTTGTTCTTTGGCTTGAATAACCGCGGGAATTTTTGAATAAGCAACTATTTGAGTGTGGGTATGCTTTAATGAAGCTCCGGCTCTTTCACCGTGATTTTTAAATATAGCAACATATTTGATTGAATCTTGCTGTTTTAATTTTTTCAAACGTTCAAAATAAATAACCAAAACTTGCTTTAAATAATGCAGCCCCAGGTCACTCATTTGAGCGTTATGTTCTCTTGACTCAACAATAATCTCATGAACTCCCTTGATTTTTTTTCTATTGATAAATTTTGAATTTTCACCTCGAGTATGTTTTTGATTTTTATTATCAATCACCGGATATTTATTTGGAAAAACCCTAATTTGCCAATCTTGTTGGTTTGGCCAGCGAGTAATTTCTTTAGGGGTGCTGTCTTCATTACCTGGACAAAAAAAAACAATCACCTTGATTTAAGGTTGCTTCTTGTGAAATATTCGTGTAATAATCTTTTGGTCTTTTTTTTCTTTGCTTATTAAAAATTACATAATCATCAAAAAAGTAATCTTTTCTTAGCTCGCTCATTATTGATGCAAAATATTAAAATATTATTTCTACGATCATATCATAAGTTTAAGTTTTTATTAAATTTTAATATTTAATTTTTATTAAATTTCTCAAAACTAGCATTATATTGGCCAGAAAGGAAAATTTCCACATTGTTTTAAAAAATGTTATAATAATTTATATTTTCAAAAAAGTAAAATTCCATAAAAATGAGCAAAAAAAAATCATCTACAAAAACAACTAAGAGAAAAACATCAATCAATAGCAAGTCGAAAAAAAAAGCTCATAATAAGGCTGAACAGGGCAAAAAACAATCCAAAAACTTAACCCAAAAGAGCAAAAAGGTTAAAAATCAAAACAAAAAGCAAACAAATCAAAAAAAATGGCTTAAGAATTTAAGCAAGCATAAAGAAGAGCAAGAAAAAGAACAAGCCAAGATTCAGTACGATTCGACACAAACTTCCAAAAATCAAACTCAAGATAATCAGGAAATAACCTCAAATAAAAAAGTAAATATTCTTGGTTGGATTTTAAGGATAGTTATCTTTATCCTGATTTTGGCAATTATCAATATTGCAATTCTGCTCTTTATTCAAAATCAAAATATTATTAAGGAAAACCAAGAACTAAAAAAAATAAGTAAAGGTAAAATATTAGCTGAAAATGAAAAGAATCAGATTATAAAAGATCTTGAGTCCCTAATTTCCATTCCCAATGACGAACAGCCCATTATCACGGAAATTAAGGATGCTCAATACTTCAAAGACCAAGAACCATTTTTTGAAGATGCTCAAAATAATGACTTGATTGTGATTTTTCCCAAATCAAGAAAAATTCATATTTATCGCGAGCAAGACCACCAAATTATTAATTCCGGGCCAATATTTTTTCAAGATAGTTTAAAACCGGCAAAAAAAAATCTAAATGATAACACCCAAGATAACCAACAAGCTGACGCTGAAGCTGAACAAAAGCCAGAAATAAACCAAGAACAGCTAAACCAACTACTTGGATCAGTAAAAGTGGAGATCAGAAATGGAACAAAAAAGACCGGTTTAGCCGGAGATTATTCAGACAAACTTCAGGAATTAAGTTTTGAAAAAAATATTGATGTTGGTAACGCGCAAAATCAAAACTTTAATAAAACAGTAATAATTAATTTATCCGGTCAAGAAAAAGAGCCAATAATAAAAATGCTAACCCAAGAGTTTGAATTTGAGGTTAAGGAACAAATTCCAGAACGAGAATCTACATCTACAGCGGATATATTAATAATTTTAGGAAAAGATTCCATTACCACGAATTCAGAACCGGAGATTAATAATGATTAAGATTAATATAGCCATTAAAATTAATCCGAACTTATCTGGCCCACCCACGGTTAATATTTCACGGTAAGGCTCTTAACAAAAATAATATTACAAACTATAATATCATTTGCCAATTTA
Source organism: Candidatus Moraniibacteriota bacterium (assembly GCA_014729795.1). GTDB lineage: Bacteria > Patescibacteriota > Minisyncoccia > CAIUEV01 > JAHKAQ01 > WJJI01. Next base: position 43,484 of record WJJI01000047.1, on the reverse strand, counting down.
ATATTATTGGCATGGAAAAGCCTTCAGAACGGAGAGCGGAAAAACTGAAACCCACCTGAAACCCGGGGAAAAATATTTTTTTTCCGATATTTATTTTCAAGGGATTCATGCCCTCTCCCGCATTGAGGGCTTTTTTATTTTTTTAAAGAATATTTTCCGTCTTTTCTTTTTTTAAAAATTTTTGAATCTTGAAGATTTAATAAAATAGTTGAAGCCTTTACTTGTCTTTGTTTTAATGTCTCTTGAATTAAAAATTCTTTACTCAAAGGACTGCCGTTATCTTTAAAAATCCTGATTAAAACCTGTTTAACTGTGCCAGGGAAAAAATTCCATTCCTTTAAGGCATATATTCCTCTACCAGTCAAAATAAACCTTGGGTCTTTTATTAATTCATTATGTACTGTCGGAATACAAACTTTTCTTTTATTTAGCTTATATTCATCTATTTTTTTCGCAATTTCCTCGTAATGTAAGGGTTTTTTTTCACCTTGAAACACCAAATAAATTTTATCTTTTATTTTTTTCGGTGCAATAATCGGCCAGCTTACCAACCCCCATTGGCCAAATATATTTTTTTGAATCTGCTTTGGAATATCAATATATGAGTACAGTACTTCATCAGGCAGCTTGCTTAATTCTTTTTCTTGATTGATTAACTTGACAATATCTTGATCTTGTATTGGTTTATTAAAATCACTTAAGTTTTTTTTCAAATGTTTGTTCAGTTTATATATAAATCCCAAATTCGCTTTTTTTGAATACCAGGCTCTTTCAAATTCTTTCGGTTTGTTTAATAGGCTGAAATCATTTCCCATTCGCAAAGCTAACAAAATCGACTTTTGACTGTTATTACCTAATTGTTGTGGATTATATTCTTTTAAAATCCTAAGTTCGCTTGCTATTCCCTTGTATTTTTCAATAATTTGCTTAATTCTATTTAAAACATAATCGACTTTGTTGCTCGCTTTTGCTTTAAAAATCTTTTTCAAGGCTTCGTTTTCAATTTGTCTGACCCTTTCTCTGGTTATTTTAAGCTTTTCCCCGATTCTTTCTAAAGTTTTTGGACTATTGTTATTTAATCCAAACCTTTCCAAGACAACCTCTTTCATTCTTTTATTGGGTAGGCCATCTATAGCTTTTCTGATAGTTTCATATGGCAATTTCAATACTTTATAATCAAGGTTTGCTCTCTTGGGCTCACCTCTTTTAGTGTTATGTGCTGTATGATTCTTACTAGTAGGTTTTTTCTTCATCCTAAGTAGATAATCAACACGAAGCAGATTTCATAATAAAGTTTAATAAAATCTGTTTAATGTCTTTATTAATCAATTATTTTTAAAATATAAATAATGATAACAAAGATTTAAAAATCTGTCAAATACAAATATTAATAATTTTAAGTCTATTCAAGTCCTATTTGATGCATAAGCGAAGAAATTATCTCTTTGAGTAGAAAAAAAGTTCCAAAATATAATGCAAAACAGCCATAATAAAAATCAAAACAAAAAGCAACATTACCCCGATTATTACTAAGCCGATTGCTAATTTATCATAATTGATTACTTGGCTTATTTGAAATTCCTCCAAGTCTCCACCCATTAGCAATTTCTCAATAAATTCTTGTTCTAAAATATTACTAAACAAAAAAAACGGTAATAGAGTTACTCCATTATAAACCGCATGCAGCATTATGGAATATATTAAACCATACTTAATTCTTGCGTAACCTAAAAATAAAGCAATGACCAACTGAGGAATTATGAAAACCGGCGCCAAGTACCAATATTTCAAAATATTGGAAAAGTTAACTAAATGCATTAAACCAAAAAAAATAATAAATGCATAAAATAAAACAAAAAAATATTTTTTAAAAAAACTTATTATTTTATTTTGGTCAATGTAAAATTTAATAATAAATCCCAAAGCCAAACCAAAACCAACAATCATTATCAAAAAAATGCCCGCTTTAAATAAAATTAAATAAGGTCCCAAGATTTGCAAATAATCATTTAAACCAAGCAAAGCGTTAAATTTTTCAAAAATATTTAGCTTAAGCGAGCTTATTATCAGCTCGAAAATTGTTAAAAAAACAAAAACTATAGAAAAACTTAACCTAAACGGTGAATATCTATAAATCATTCGAAATGTCAATTCTTCAATAATTGGAGCCAAAATAACCGCTAAAAATAAAACCAGCAGAACGCTTTGTTGTTGTAAAAGGTTAACAATAGCATGATCGGTTACGTCATAATTTACTAGTCTCATAAGTTTTTCGGTAATAAAGCCAAAAAACAAAGCAAGGATCAGCCCTAAAGCCCATAAACGTAAGGTATTCCAAATTTTTAACAAAAAATGCTTGTTTTGTTTTTTATCCAAATAAGTCGGCCTTATTATGAACTTAAAAAAATCTAAAAATAATGGTTTATCTTTCATATATAAATTTTAGTGATGAGATTTTGGATCGTTAACCTGATTTATTTTTTCTAATATTTATAAAGCAAAATATTATCATATTTTTCGACAAGTTCCAATCCGATAGGGTTAAAACTTTTATTATCAATTCCTTCTAATTGGGTATTAGAAATTATTAAAGCATTTTGATTATTTGTTAGGTCTTTAAAATTTTCAGTTCGTCTTAGTTCATGGCCAACAGCGGCCCAATAGCTTGGATTATATTTTGGCCAATCAATGTTATACAAAATTAACCGCTCCGATCCTAAATAATATTTTGCTATCACGTAATCAAAAGAATTTAAAATATAAAATTCTTTGCCTTGATAAGCATCCAAATTCGCGTAAAACTTATTCCAACCCGTGGAAAATCCCACCGGAACAATCATTAATAAACTAAACAAATATACACTTAAAAACGCGAAACGCGCTCTAGTCGATATCTGGTTTAGGAAAAAAGCCAACAAGATATACATAAAATAAGTGGCTGGGAGTAAATACCTGGCTACCATATAATGCTTATCCAGTAAAGATATAAAATAAACACTTGACATAAACCCAATTGATAAAACCATTACTAAAAATGCTCTATAGTCTCTTTTTTTAATAAAATAAAAAACCATAATGGTCACAAACATAACCACTATTGTAAATATTGATTGATTGGAGAATAAAATAATTTCATTTGGCTTGGCCATACCGGAAGACATTTCACCCAAAGGAGTGCCAAATAAAAAAATCTGAATATTTAAAAAAATATCAGCAAAATTGGCCGGTTCAATCCAACCCAAGCTATTGCTTCTTTCTTGTTGAAGCAAATGATTTGAGAAATTTTTTAACCAAACCGAAAATATTAATAAAAAAGCTGCCAAGCCCCAAACAAATTTTGGATTTATGATATTTTTAATCCACAACTTTATACTACCCGGTTTAATGTCTTTATGCTTGGTTTGAAGAAAATACACCAAATAGGCAAGATAAAAAATTCCAATGTATATTAAACTAATGTAATGAGTCAATGTAGCCAATCCCATAAATATTCCCCACAAAACATAGTATCGGATTCGATTTTTTTGCAACGCTTGAATAAAAAAATAACTCGCAACTAATATTAAACAAGCAAACATCGAGTACATCCTCCCTTCCTTCGAATATTGAATAGCAAAAGGGGAAATTGCGGTAATAAAAGCCGCTAAAACCGCGGTTTTTTTATTCATTAATACCAGGGCGCAATAATAAACCGCAGCCACTCCTAAAATTCCAAAAATAACTGAAAGTAATCTAATTCCGTATACTGAGTAATTAAACCAATAAGCAAATACTTTTAATAAATAATAATATAATGGCGGATGCACATCGTTATTGATAATCTCATGCATTTTTTCAAAGCTCGCTTTAACCGCAATTCCAGTAAAAGCCTCATCATACCAAAAATCTCTTAAATCAAGCTCATATAAGCGCATGCCAGCAGCAAATATTAAAATAAATATTAAAATATATTTCTTAAAAAAAATAATTAACTTCTCCATAAAAATTTTAACTTTATTTTTAATTTAACCGGATATTTTAATTATAAACTAGATTGGCTTTTTCTTTAAAAATATTTATCAATTGATTTATATTTTAGGAATTTTTTTGTAATTAAAATTGAATTATTACAAATAAACTAATGGTAAGTTATTCATGAGATATCAACCTATAAAAACTTGAGCAATTGTTTTATCCGGCATTAGTATCTAATATTAACTTATCATTTTTGCAATTAAATGCCAATTAAAAAAACAGGGGCTCTTAGGCCCCTGTTTTAATCTAGTTATAAAGAAACTAAGCTAATGCTTTTTTTAAATTATCTTCCAAGGCTTGAAAAAATTCTTCAGTTGAAAGCCACTTATCACGAGACGGATCATCTTCTTCATAAACCGATCGAGCCAAATCTTTGGTCATCTTACCTTCTTCAATTGTTTTAATGCAAACTTTTTCTAAAGTCTGAGCAAAGTCAACCACGTTCGGGGTTTCATCTAATTTTCCTCGATGAGCCAAGCCTCGTGTCCAAGCAAAAATACTGGCCACCGGATTAGTGCTGGTTTCTTTGCCCTGCTGATGAAGTCGATAATGCCGAGTTACAGTTCCATGGGCTGCTTCAGCTTCAATAGTCTTACCATCTGGACACATTAAAATCGAAGTCATTAAACCTAAAGAACCAAACCCTTGGGCTACCATATCGGATTCTACATCACCATCATAATTTTTTAGCGCCCATAATATTCCACCTTCCATCTTCAAAATTCTAGCCACCATATCATCAATAAGTTTATATTCGTAATAAATTCCCTTTTCTTCATACTTATCCCGATATTCTTTCTCATAAATAGCCTGAAAAATTTGTTTAAATTTAGTGTCATAAATTTTCAAGATCGTGTCTTTTGCGCTGAAAAAAACCGGATAAGCAAGCATTAAGCCGTATTCAAAACTAGCTCGAGCAAAATCCTTAATTGACTCTTCCGTATTATACATACCCAATGCTATCCCGGATCCATCGTAATCATACACGGTTTCCTCTTGAGTTTCGCCATCATTGCTCTTATAGCTAAATTTTAATGTCCCTGGTTTTTTTATTTCCATTTCCGTGGCTTTATATTGATCCGCGTGAGCATGTCGACCAATCACAATCGGTTTTTTCCAAGCCGGAACCAATTTAGGAATATTTTTACAAATGATTGGGCCTCTAAAAACAGTACCGCCTAGGTAATTTCTAATTTGACCATTCGGGGATTTGTATTCTTTTTTTAAATCGTATTCCTTAATTCTGTCTTGATCCGGGGTAATAGTCGCGCATTTAACGCCAACGTTGTGTTTTTCTATAGCCTTAGCCGCTTCAATCGTGATTTTATCATCTGTTTTATCTCGATTTTTTACGTGCAAATCATAATATTTTAGCTCTACTTCCAAAAATGGCAAAATTAATCTTTCTCTGATCATTTTCCATAAAACTCTGGTCATTTCATCGCCGTCAATTTCTACGATTGGATTTTTTACTTTGATTTTTTCCATATATTTTTTTAACTAATTAATTTTAAGACTTTTTCGCGCTTAAGAAAATTATGTAAAAAATAAAAATTTTTGTTATAAATATTGAGCATCCATTAACAAACTCATATTATTTTCTCTTGTAAATCGACAAGCCCGAAAAGCCCTAAACTTTTTAATATTATTAAAATAACTAAGCTCTATTGGGCTTGCTTTAAATCTTTAGCTGCTTTATTTAACGCAGATCCTTGCTTAATCCATTCAATTTGTTCCGGGCTCAAAGTGTGTTGAGTTGTTATTTCCTCAACTTCTCCATCCTGATGTTCAATCCTCACCTTAACTGTCTTATTAGGTTCCAGTTCCTGTAAGTTTAATACGGTTATACGGTCTTTTTCTTTAAATCTCTCATAATCTTGTTCATTTTCAAGCCATAATGGCAAAATTCCTTGCTTTTTTAAATTCGTTTCTGCGATTCTGGCAAAGCTCTTTGCTAGAATGCTTGTAGCGCCTAAAAATCTCGGCTCCATAGCGGCATGTTCACGACTGCTTCCTTCTCCATAATTTTCATCAGCCACCACAACCCAACCGATTCCTTGTTTTTTATAATCTCTGGCTATTTGATGGAATTCCTTTTCTTGATCATTTAAAACATTGATTCCCATTCCTACTTTACCATTAAATAGATTTAACGCCCCGGAATACATATTTTGGCTAATATTATCCAAATGTCCTCGATATTTTAACCATTTGCCAGCCGGTGAAATGTGATCAGTGGTGCATTTCCCCTTCACTTTTAATAAAATCGGTAAATCCTTAAAATCTTTTTTTAAATTCCATTTATTAAAAGGCTCTAAAAGCTGAATTCTATCAGAATCAAAATCAACATCAACAGTTAAGTCGCTGCCATCCTCGGCTGGTGGCTCATAACCTAATTGAGTTTGGCTAAAGCCTTGCTTTGGTACATCATGCTCTTGGGTGGAAATTTTTAATTCAATTTCCTCGCCTTGATCATTAGTTAATTTATCTTTAGTTGGATCAAAGGTTATTCTCCCTGCCAAAGCCGTGGCAAAGGTCATCTCAGCGCTAGCCAAAAATGCATAGGTTTCTTCTCTGCCATCATTTCTTTGTTTAAAATTCCGGTTAAAGGTTGTTACAATGGTCTGCTTTTCTTGAATGGGGATTTCGCCTCGTTCCCATTGTCCAATACATGGCCCGCATGAATTTGTTAAAATTACCGCTCCCATTTTTTCAAGTAAATCAAATACTCCTTCATCGGCTAAAGTTTGCGCAATTTGAGTTGATCCTGGTGAAATTAATAACCGAGTTTTAACTTGACTCAAACCCTGCTCTTTTGCGCTTTTAGCCACGCTAGCTATCCGTTGAAAATCTTCATAAGAAGAATTGGTGCAACTTCCAATCAAAGCCGCTGATGTTTTTTCCGGTAAATTCAATTTTTTAATATCTTGTTTAATTTCAGAAATCCTATGATAAGCATCCGGAGTATCTGGGCCATTAAAAGCCGGCTCAATTTGGGCTAAATCTATTTCGATAACCTGATCGTAATAATTATTCGGATTTTCCTTGACCCGATCATCTGCTTCAAGTAACTTTTTATTTCTTTCCATTAAATCAGCCACCGCTTTTCTATCGGTTGCTTTAAGATAGCGTTTCATAGATTCATCAAAAGGAAAAATCGAACTAGTAGCTCCCACTTCCGCTCCCATGTTGGTAATAGTTGCCTTTCCTGTAGCGCTTAAGCTTTCTGCCCCGGGTCCAAAATATTCCAAAACCTTACCGGTTCCACCTTTTACGGTTAGTTTGCCACATATATATAAAATCACATCCTTAGCCGATGCCCAACCTTTAAGTTCACCGGTTAATTTAACTCCGACAATTTTCGGCATTTTTAACCACCAAGGCTGATCCGTCATCACATCAACCGCGTCCGCGCCGCCGACTCCTATCGCTAGCATGCCTAAACCTCCAGCTGTGGGAGTGTGTGAATCAGTGCCAATTAACAGACCACCGCTAAAAGCATAATTCTCTAAAATTATTTGGTGAATAATCCCGGAACCCGGTTCCCAGTAATCAATACCATATTTTTTTGCCGCTGATTCTAAAAAACGATAAACCTCATTGTTAACTTGTTTAGCTTTTTCAAGGTCCTGATCCCCTCCCTTGATAGCAGCTATTAAATGATCGCAATGCACAGATGTTGGCTTTTTTACTTTAGGCACGTTTGTTGAAATAAATTGTAAAACCGCCATTTGAGCGGTTGCGTCCTGCATAGCAACCCGATCCGGGGCTAATGCCAGTTCAGTCTCGCCTCTTTTAACGCTTTCCAGGTCAAATTGTTGATCGTATAGATGAGTAAAAATTATTTTTTCTGTCAAAGTCAAAGGTTGATCAAATTTTGTTTGAACTTCTTCCAAATTATCCGCCATTTTTTTATAAATTTTTTCCAATTTAGTTGTCGAGATGAATTTACTCATGAAAGCTTTTGTTAAACTAATTATTTATGTTGAAGTTACTCATTGCTCTTCCCTTTTGTTAGATAAAGCACATCTTGGGTTGGGAACCTGTACAATCTCTGTTTATAACGAAGTTGATCAAAATAATGTCCCATTAAACCCACGCTTCGGCCTAAAACAAATAAACCATTTAAAAAGCCTAATTCGATTAATTTATCGATTTCTTTTTTTGAGAAAATATTGGGTAAGCTCATCATCATATCAATAAAAGTGGTGGCGATGCAACCATCAACGTTTAGAATTAAATTCTCTTTTTTCTCAATGGTTATTTGTTCTACCGCTAATGCGTAATCCAAATAATCATTTATTTTAAAATGTTTTTTTGCGTATTTTTTTAGAATTTCAACTCTTTTATCTGGGTTTTTAATGCTTTTTACTTTATGACCGATTCCGGGTATATTCACCCCTTTGGCTTTCATTTCCTTAACAAATTCTTGAGCGGTTAGTTTCCGGTCATAAGCTTGCTTAAAGTGCTTAGCCGCCCCATCAATCGCTCCTCCAAATCTCGGGCCAATGGTTAATAAACCGCTTGCTAAAGAGGAAATCAAATCTTTACCAGCTCTAGCGCTAACAATTGTATTCATGGCGCCTGAAACACAAGGACCGTGATCAGCCACGGTTTTTAAAATCATTTCTATATAATTACAAGCAAATAAGGGAAGCTTCTTTTTAAACCATAACAAACCAATAACATAACCTAATCCAAGGCTTTCTTTGTTTGTGACTTTACTAATAGGTTCGCCCAAATAGGTTGCCTCGTCACCAGTATCGCAAGAAATTGAACAAACAACCTGGGTGGGTTTTCTGATTTTTTTCTCTTTAAGTTGCGTTTCGTAATCGTTCGGGATAGCTGCAGGCTTATTTTCCCTCACCTCTTGAATAATTTTTGCTTTTACTAATTTTTGATAAGTTTGTTTGATTTTTTTTCCAATATCATTAAAGGAATTAGGCACAATAGCGCCTGCCTGTTTTAAAGCTTTATTTTTTGCATCGGCGCTCTCTATGTCAACTCCGGATTTTGCTCCGGCGTGACCAAACTGCACCTCGGTAGAAAATTGTTTAGCGCAGGTTCCGGTTACCCAGGCAATTAAGGGTTTTTTAATAATCTTATCTTTAATTGCTTTGGCGATTTCAAGCTCATCAGTGCCGCCAATTTCTCCTAAAACTACTTGCATTTTAATTTTTGGGTTTTTTTCCATCCTAATTAAATGATCAACCAACCTTGTTCCCGGAAACGCATCCCCACCTATAGCAATCCCTTCATAAATACCATTAGAGTTTCTTCCGATTACATTATACATTTCATTGGATAAACCTCCGGACTTAGAAACAAAGCCAACGGATCCGCTTCGGTGCAGTTTAGAAGCAATCATATTCTCAATTGTACCTCCGGTGTTACCAATTTTAAATTGTCCGGCTACCACTCCCCCAACCGTGGCCGGCCCAATAATCCATTTTTTGTGTTTTTTGCTCAAAGCGATTAACTCTCGAGTTCTTCTTTCCGGAATTCCTTCAGCGATAATAACTATGGTTTTAATTTTTTTATGAAAAATCGCTTGTTTAGTGCTAATAAAAGCGCTTCGAAAAGAGGCGAAATTAACCATCACGTCAATATTGTGATGAAAAGCAAGCGCCTTTTTAATGGATCGGTACATTGGTATTAAAATCTCTTTGTCTCCATAGAAAAATTTTTGCGGTCCACCACCGGTTGGATTAACTATTGCTTTCACGCTTGGAGTCTTTCGATTGCAAACATAATCAAAATCAAGCATACGCTGAATTGCTTTTTCCTGATTCCCATATATTAAAGCCTGAGTTTCTCGGTTAAATAACTCGTAGTTTTTTCTATTCATTAAAAAATTATTAATTTATTGAATATAATTTAAAGCAAGTTTCACCACTTCAGTCATATGAGTCCCGGGGCCATGTACTTCTATATCTAAACCAAACTCCTTGGCTGCTTTTTCAATTTCTTTTAATCCTTGTTCATAATTTGGCCCGCCACGACGAACAAATATTTTAACTTTATGTTGCTTAAATGCCTCTTGAAAATCATCCAGGGCCATAATGATCCCGGAAAATGTTTTTGCTACATCGGTAAAATTAGCAATACCTCCGCCGATAATCAAGGCTTTATTGCCAGTTAATTTATGCTTGATCATTTGGCTAAATAATGTTTTGGCGTATTCATAAGTCTCATTAGTGGTTGGATCTCCACTGTATTCTCCATAGTTTGCCATCTCCTGGCCTAGCTTCAAATCGGTTATTGTGTCGGCATAGATCACGCTTGCTCCACCCCCGGCTACCATTGTCCAAATCTTGGCTTTTGGATTAAGCATAATTAACTTCAAAGAAGCGCCGGTTTTTTGGTCTAAGCTTTTTATATAGGCTTCGGCCTCTGAAATAGTACGACCAAACGGTACTGGAAATTCTAAGTCTCCCCATAAATTTTTACACTCAAAACTCGCAGTGTCGTCAAGCTTCAAAACCAAGTCTAATATTTCAATACCTTGGTTGGTGATCGTAAATGGGTTGATTTCCAAAAAAGTAAAATGATATTTCTTGAAAACTTTATAAAGTTGAACTATGAATTGATTGATAATTTTTTTATTTTTTGCGTCAACCTTTACCAAAAGCCTTTGGATTGCTTTTAGGTCTTTTTCAAAATCCAACAAATCGATTTTAATTTTTTTTACCTGTTTCCAATTTTTTTCTATTTCAACCCCTCCCTGAACCGAAAAACCGATTTCATCGCAATCCCTTCTCTGGGTTATTGATACATAAAATTCTTGTTCATGTTTTACAAAAGGTTCAATTAAAAAGTGAGTCAACCGATCTTGGTTTTGGCCAATCTTTATTGGCTTTGCTGATTTTTGTTTTATCCACTCTCGGACTTGGTTCAGGTTTAATCTTATTCCGATTAGATTATTTTTACCTCTTTTACCAAATAGCTGATCCGGCTTCACTACTAAATTATGCTTGTTTTTTAACCATTGATTGTTTTTTATAAGAGCTTGCCAGGAATTATCAACATTATATAATGCTAGTTTCTTTTGCTTGAATTTCTTAAATTCATTGCATTTCTCTAATGCTTGATATATGATTTTTTTACCGTGGAATTCTCTTATGCCAACTTGGGCCATATTTTTTACTTTTTTATAATTATTATCTTAATGAGTTTTAACTGTATTTAAATTTCTAATTTTTTAAAATAAGGAAAAAAGAGAGTAATATTTTCTAATTTCAATGTATATTGACTGCCATTCTAATTTAATTGTGTTACGATGTCAATAATAGTATATTGGGACTAAATATAAGCTTTTATAAGATATAGTATGAAATAATAATATACTTGGTTATCTTAGTTTTTTCCGTAAAATTTTAAGTTTAATGTTGGTTCATAACTCTTTTAGTTCTTTGATGATATCTTCGGTAGCTTTTTTTGCGTCTTCAAAATACATTAAGCTATTACTTCTTTCAAACAAACCGTTTTTAATATTTGCAAAACCCGGACTTAAACTTCTTTTCACGATTACTACCGTACCAGCTTCGTGAGCGTTTAAAATTGGCATACCATAAATTGGGCTTTGCTCGTCTTCAATTGCTGCTGGATTAACCACGTCATTAGCTCCTATTACATAGACAAAATCGGTATTCTTGAATTCATTATTAATTTCATCCAAGTCTTTCAATTTATCGTAATCAATGTTGGCTTCAGCTAGTAAGACATTCATATGACCCGGCATTCGACCGGCTACTGGATGGATTGCAAATTTGACTTCTACCCCTCTTTTTTCCAATAAGGTTGTCAATTCTTGTACTGCGTGTTGTGCTTGAGCTACGGCCAAACCATAACCGGGTATAATAACCACATTTTTGACCGATTCAAGCAACATGGCGACCTCTTGAGCGCTGGTAGCTTTAACATTTTCATATTCACCGCTTTGGCCCTGCTGAGATGATGAATCTGCTTGACCAAAACCTCCAAAGAGTACATTACTTAATGATCGGTTCATGGCTTTACACATTATTTTGGTTAAAATAATTCCAGATGCTCCCACCAAAGAACCGCTAATAATTAAAACTAAATTATTTAACACAAAACCGGTTGAAGCCGCGGCTAGACCGGAATAAGAATTTAACAAAGAAATCACCACTGGCATATCAGCTCCACCTATTGGCGTTACTAATAAGACCCCCAAAACCAAAGCTAAACCCATGAGGATAAAAAACTTCAATAAACTTTGTTCATTTATATTTATTATGCTTAAACTAATTGCCTGAAAAGCAAAATAAAAAATTCCCAAAAGCAAAGCTAAATTTAAGTAATTGTTTCCCAAGAAAACAATTGGCTCGCCTTTAATCCAGCCTTTTAACTTTAAAAAAGCAATAATACTGCCGGAAAAAGTCAAAGTTCCTATAATTAAGCTCAAAACAACAGTTACAGCGGTTACGGTTTCCAAAGAGCCACCCTTGTTAGCGTATAAAAACGATAAAGCAACCATTGCCGAAGCTCCACCGCCAACTCCGTTAAAAACCGCTACCAATTCCGGCATAGCCGTCATTGGTACTTGCCTTGCCAGGATTAAACCAATTAATCCTCCAACTACCAAACCGGCAATTATGGTACTTAAACCAATTGTGCCAGTAATGAAATTCATTTTTAATAAAATAGCAATCACCGCGGTTAACATTCCCAAGGCTGAAATTAAGTTACCTTTTTTAGCGGATTTAACCTGACTCAATAACTTAATACCAAAGATAAATAATACCGCGGCTACAACATATAAAATTTTAATAAATATCTCCATAGTTTTATTTTTTCTTCTTAAACATGGCCAACATTTTGTCAGTAACCATAAAACCGCCAATTACATTAATAGTTGCTAAAATCAAAGCAATAAATGCTAAAATATTGGCAGTTGTGGGTTGAGCGTTAGGAATTTGCAAGAGTGCTCCCACTATAGTAATGCCCGATATCGCATTTGCTCCGGACATTAAAGGTGTATGCAAAGTCGGAGGCACCTTAGTAATTAACTCAAATCCCACAAAAATCGCCAGAACGAAAATTGTTATAGTTAAAAATAGAATCTCTATATCCATAATTTTAATTTTAATTGGATAATAAGCCTTTTAGCTCAGAATGTAGGATCTCTCCTTTATCCGCTAAAAGGGTTTGTTTTATTATTTCATTTTCCAAATCAATTTTTAACTCGCCTTTTGGAGCAATTTCTTCAAGAAATGCTTGAATATTTTTAGCATAAACCTTGCTTGCGTGCTGAGCAACTCCGGATGGTAAATTGGTATCCCCTACTATCGTGACTTGATGTTTCTGATTAACTTGGTCCGGCTGAGTTAACTCGCAATTCCCGCCCATGACCGCGGCCATATCAACTATCACTGAACCCGGCTGCATTGATTTTACCATCTCCTGAGTAATTAAAATCGGAGCCTTTTTGCCCGGCACTAAAGCCGTGGTAATCACAACATCCGCTTGCTTAATTCTTTTAGCTACCTCAAGGGCTTGTTTTTTTAAGAAATCTTCATCGGCTTCCTTTGCATAACCTTTCTCATCCTCCATGGATTCTTCAATTGGCACTTGAATAAATTTTGCTCCCAGGCTCTCTACTTGCTCTTTGGTTGAAGCTCGAACATCAGAGGCCTCTACTTGAGCCCCAAGTCTTTTAGCGGTTGCAATTGCTTGCAAGCCCGCTACCCCGGCTCCCAATACCACTACTTTAGCCGGATTTATGGTTCCTGCCGCGGTCATCATTAATGGGAAAGCTTTTTTTAGATAATAAGCGCCATGAATCACGGCTTTATAACCGGCTAGATTACTTTGCGAACTTAAAACATCCATATTTTGTGCCCGAGTTATTCTGGGTATCAAATTCAAACAAAACACTCCAATTTGCCTCAAATTCAGTTTTTTGATTACTTCCAAATGTTTATTGGGAGTAAAAGAAGAAATCCAATAGCTATTTTGTTTAATATTTTTCAACACCTCAATTTTGTAATCAGCTGGCCCGTTAATAGCTATTACAACATCAGCTTGAGAAGCTGCTACTTCCGCCCGTTTAATTACTTCCATGCCTAATTTTTCATAAGCTTTATCTTGGAAAAAACTTTTTTCTCCCGCGCCTTGTTCGATCATTATTTCAAAGCCTTTCCGTTTCAATTCCTGAGCGGTTTTTGGATTTAACGCAACTCTGTTTTCTTCCTGATTTTGCTCTTTCAATACTAAAAGCTTAAGTTTATTCTTGTTCTCTGGTTTTTTTTCTTGATCTTGCATTTTTATTAGTTGAGTTCGATTATTGCCAACCGCTGGATTAAGCTTCCTATTTTCTTATCGATTTATACATTTTAATTTTTATTCTAACCTTTTTTTAATTTTTTTCAAGGCCTTTCATTATAGTTAAAGTCCGCCTTCCTAAATTTATTAGTTAACATGAAAATTAGTTAATAAAATTAATAAAAATAAGCTAAAATTTCAAAAATTTAGTTTAACCGACCCAAGATATTTTTGATTTTATCCAATCTTTTTCAAAAAATTCTTAACTCCGGTAATTCCTTTATCGTTATATTGATTTAATAAAGCGCTACCGATAACGGCAATTTCCGCTTTTCCTTTTAAAGCATTTAAATGAGCTTTTTCCGAGATTCCAAAACCGACCGCGATTGGGGTTTTAAGATGTTTTTTTATTTTGTTTAAGTTTTTTTCTAAAGATTTATCTAAAGATTTTTCAGAACCCGTAACTCCTTTTCTTGCCACAAAATATACAAATCCTTTGGCTAATCTAGCATTTTTTTTAATACGATCTTGTGTTGACGCGGGTGAGAGTAATCTTATATCGATTAAATCATTCTTCCTAACAATTTCAATATAATTTTCTTGTTGTTCTTCATCAAGTGGAATATCTGGAAAAATAAGACCGGAACAACCTGCTTGATTAGCGTCAAGACAAAATTTTTCCAAACCATAATTATAAATTGTATTAAAATATCCCATAAATAATAAGGGGATATCAATCTTCTTTGTTAGTTTGCTCATTAAATCTAAGGCATCTTTAATTTTTGTTTTATTATTAAGAGCTACTTTATTTGCTTTCATGATTGTTGGGCCATCAGCCATGGGGTCGGAAAAAGGTATTTGCATTTCTATAAAATCAACTCCGGCTTCGGCCATGGTTAAAAGTAATTTTTCACTTTTTTGCAAGCTAGGATATCCTGCGACAATATGTGTCATAATTCCTAAACGGTTTTCTTTTTTAATTTTTTGCAGTTGAGTTAAAATTTTGTTCATATTATTAAATTTGAGTTTTTAAAAAGCTTTGCCATTTTTTATCTTTAAGCGCTTTAGCCACAATGAAAATATCTTTCTCTCCTCGTCCTGATAAATTCACTACAATCACTTTATTTTTAGAAAGCTTAGGAGCTGTTTTTACCGCTTCGGCTACCGCGTGGGAGCTTTCCAAGGCCGGAATAATGCCTTCTTGTTTAGCTAGGATCTTAAAAGCCTTAATAACTTCTTTATCCGTGGCATAATGATATTCAACTCGATTTTTTTGAAAAAGCAAGCCGTGTTGAGGCCCAATCCCCGAATAATCAAGTCCGGCTGAAATGCTATGAGTATCCTGAATTTGACCATCTTGATCCTGAATAAAATAAGATTTATAACCTTCCACGACTCCAATTTTAGGATTTTTTTGTAACCTCGAGGCATGATCGCCAATTTTTTTTACTCCCTTTCCTCCAGCTTCTACCCCGATTAATTTTACCTTTTTGTCATCTAAAAATGGATGAAAAATTCCTATAGCATTACTGCCTCCGCCAACACAGGCGATAATATAATCAGGCTGATTAATATTATAATTTTCCTTTAACTGCTGTTTAACCTCCAGCCCTACTATTGTTTGGAAATCACGAACCATTGAAGGATATGGATGAGGTCCAAGTACCGAGCCAAGCAGATAGTAAGTGTTATCAACATTCGCAATCCAATCTTGTAGCGTGGCTGTTACCGCATCTTTAAGCCGCTGCGTACCATGTAGTACCTGAACCACCTCGGCGCCCAACTGCTCCATCCAAAAAACATTGGGGCGTTGTCTCTCGTAATCCACTTTACCCATAAAAATGGTACAATCAAAACCAAACTTGGCAGCAACCGTAGCGGTGGCTAGACCATGTTGGCCCGCGCCTGTTTCAGCTATTAATCTTTTCTTGCCCATTCTTTTTGCAAGTAAAGCTTGACCCAAAGAATGGTTCATTTTATGGGCTCCGGTATGGTTTAGGCCTTCATTTTTTATAAATATTCTCGCGCCGCCTAATTTTTTGGTTAAATTTTTTGCGTAATAAAGAGGGGTGGGCCGACCATCATAATTTTCATATAAATCCATTAATTCTTTTTGGAATTCCGGATCTTTTTTGGCTTTATTAAAAGCGGTTTCCAGTTCTTCTAAGGCCGGAATTAGCATCTCGGGCGCGTATCTTCCTCCTAGTTTTCCAAAATGACCCAAATTATCTGAATCATACTTGGTTTTGATAAATATGTTTTTGATATTTTTCATTGTTTTTTAATTAATTTTATAATTTTCTTGATTTTTTCTTTGCTCTTCCTGCCCGGAGAGATTTCAATACCGGAAGAAATATCAACCATATTAGGTTTAAATTTTTTAATTATTCTTATAATATTATTTTGGTTTAAACCTCCTGCTATAATAACAAACTGTTTTTCATTTTGTAAATTGTGAATTAATTTGGTGTCTTTTAAGATTACGTTCTGATCGGCTTGCTTATCTTTTAATCTTGAGGCATCTAATAAGAATTTATCAATATTTTTTTTATATTTTATTACTTGTTCATATTTATCATCGGGATTAAAAACCTTCCAAACTTCAACTTGTTTTTTTAACTTTTTACATAATTCCGGGGTTTCCTTGCCGTGAAATTGAATTACATTAACACTTACTTGGTTTAAAATCTGATAAATCTTATTTTCAGTTTGATTAATTAGGATTAAAACAATTTTCGGTTTTTTATATTTTGTTTTGTATAACTTAATTTTTTTTAATAAAAATTTTAACTTTTTTAAAGTAATATTTCTTGGACTTTGATCGTAATTTACTATAAAACCTAAATAATCAACTTTTAAATCAACGGCTTGCTTGACGTCTTCAAAATTAGTAAAGCCACATAATTTAATTTTTATATTCATGTTTGAATCATCAATTGTTTAATTTTTTGATCAATATTATCAGACTCTATTAAACAAGTTCCCACTAAAATCGCATCAGCACCGGCTTTTTTTAATTTTAAAATATCTTTTCTGTTGTTAATCCCTGACTCTGAAATTTTTATAATATTTTTAGGTATATCTTTAGAAAGTTTAACAAAATTATTAATATCAACTTTCATGGTTTTTAAATCTCTATTATTAATGCCAATGATTTTTGGTTTTAACTTTAAAGCTGAATTTAATTCATTTTTATTATGAACTTCAACCATTACATCCAAACCAAGAGATATGGATAAGTTGTATAAATCATTTAATTGTTTTTGTTTTAAAATCGCGGCGATTAATAAAATCGCATCAGCTTTTAAACAAGCCGATTCAATCACTTGAAATGGATGGATTATGAAATCTTTTCTTAAGATTGGTTTTTTAGAATTTTTTTTAACAAATTTAAAATAATTTAAACTGCCTAAAAAAAATTTTTTCTCTGTGATAACAGAAATCGCGTTTACACAATTTGATTCATTATAAATTTTCAGTATTTTTTTAAAATTAAAATTTTTATTAATATATTTACCTTTATGGTTTGGAGAGGATTTTTTAATTTCCGCGATCAGAGAAAGTCCCCCTTTTTTTAACGCATTACAAAACTTGCCCTTATCAGTCTTGGTCTTACTAAATCGAAGCAGGTTCAGAGAACCTATTTGTTTGATTTTTTCTTCACAAATTTTATCTAGAATTGTTCCTGTTTTTTTATACATTGTTTGAGATTCTAATAATTGATTGTAGTTTTTTTAACGCTTTTTTTGATTTAATGATTTTTTTTGCAAGCTCAACTCCATGATTAAAATCTCGAGCTTTACCAAAAACCACCAAACCAGCGGCGGTGTTTAACAACACGACATTTAATTGAGCTTCTGTTGCTTGGTTGTTTAAAATATCCATAACTATTTTAGCGTTTTGCTTGGAATCTCCACCTTTTATTTGTGATATTGGGTATGATTTTAACTTCATTTTTTTAGGGGTTATTCCCCAGACCTTCCATGAATTTTGGCTAATTTGCATTATGGCGCTTTCTCCAGAAACTGATATTTCATCCATGCCATTCTTTCCATGAACAAACATTATTCTTTTGGAGCCGGTTTTTAATAAAACATTTTTCATTAAATCAATTTTATTTGGATAAGTTACTCCAATGACTTGATACTTAGCATTGGCAGGATTCAACATGGGTCCCAATAGATTAAAATAAGTTATTTTCCCATACTCAATTCTTGCCTCTTTGACATGAATTAATGCCGGATGAAAAATCGGGGCGAACATAAAAACAAAACCAACTTTTTCTAAACATTTTTTCGCTTGAGATGAATTTAATACTAATTTAATTCCCAATGCTTCTAAAACATCTGCGCTCCCGCATTTGCTTGAGGCAGCCCGGTTACCATGTTTGGCAACGGGAACGCCACAAGCGCAAGAAACAATTGCAGAAACGGTTGAAATATTAAATGTGTTCAACTTATCGCCTCCGGTTCCGCAAGTATCCAAACAATCAAATTCGACCTCTACCTTTTTCATTTTTTCCTTTGTTGCTTTAACAATTCCCAATAGCTCTTGGTCGGTTATTCCTATTTTTTCATATTTTTGAAAAATACCGATTATTTGTTTCTTGCTTAGCTTGCCATTAATAATCTTTTTTTGCATAAAATAGGCCTGATTTTGAGTTAAATTTTTTAACACAAAAAATTGCTTAATAATAATTTTCCACCTTCAGTGGCAAAGGATTCCGGATGAAATTGAACTCCCTGAATCGGAAATTTTACATGGGTTAATCCCATAATATCTTTTTCTTTATCCATGGTCTCGGCTGTAATTTTTAAACATTTGGGTATGGTCTTTTTATCAGCAATTAAAGAATGATAACGCATTACTTCAAGTTTTTTTGGAAGACCGTTGAAAACGCCTTCATTGTTATGGTTAATTTCACTTGTTTTTCCATGCATTGGTGATTTAGCTTTTGTCACTTTGCCGCCAAAATAATGTGCCATGCCCTGCATACCAAGACAAACCCCTAAAACCGGGATACTTTTCCCGATTTCCGTTAATACTTTAGCGCAAACTCCAAAATAAGCTGGATCATCGGGGCTTCCCGGCCCGGGAGATATAATTATTCTATAATATTTTTCTTTTTTAATTTGACTTATTGTGATTTCATCATTTCGCTTAACTTCAATTTTGGCTTTTCTATCAAGGATTTCTCCAATGTATTGATATAAGTTGTAAGTAAACGAATCATAATTGTCAATTATTAATACCTTCATGATTTTTTAATATTATTTACTAAATTTGTTTAAAACCCGCTTCATGGCCGCTAGCTTATTTTTTATCTCAATGTATTCTTTTTCCGGAACCGAATCATAGACAACACCTCCGGCCGTTTGAGCAAACGCGTTTTCATTTTCGATAAACAAGGATCTAATAGGAATAGCAAAGGTACATTCTCCATTAAATCCAAAATGCCCCACCCCTCCACCGTAGGGGCCTCTTGGCTCATCTTCAAGATCATCAATTATTTTAATAGCTTCAATTTTTGGAGCTCCGGTTAAGGTCCCGGCAGGGAAATTGCAGCTTAAAGCGGTAAACATGTCTTGATTTTTTTTAATAATCCCGATAACTTCGGATGAGATATGTTGAACATGACTAAATTTTTTAATATTCATCATGTTTCTTACCTTCACCGTTCCGATTTGAGCCACTCTTCCAATGTCATTTCTATGAAGATCAATAAGCATTGAATGTTCCGCGATTTCTTTTTTATCGTTTAATAACTTCCTGGCTAATTTTTTATCTTGTTGCGGGTTTTTTCCTCTTTTGATCGTCCCCGCTAATGGGAAGGTCTCCATTTCTCCTTGCCTTAATCTAAACAATAACTCGGGACTGGCTCCAATTATTTTTTTATCTTTAAATTTTAAATAATACATGAAAGGAGAAGGGTTAACCTTTCTTAATTCCCGGTAAAGCATAACTTCATCGCCTTTTATTTGATAATTTGATTTAAAACCAATTACCGCTTGAAAAATATTTCCATTAATTATTTCCCGTTTAACCGATTTTACCATTTTATAATGCTGTCTTCTGTTTTTTGAATCGTTAACAAAACCTGTTGTTAAATTCATTTTTTCAGTATTTTTTTGTTTAAAAATTTTTTTTATTAAACTTAATCTGTTTTTTTTATAATAAAAATAAAAAATTTCACCGGTCATTTTATCATACACTATGCCGTCTTTATAAACGCCAAATAAAAATTGATCAAATTTATTATGCGTTTTAACGTTTAAGCATTTTTCAAAGTAATTTATGCAATCATAACCTAAATACCCCACTAATCCTCCTGAATACTGTCTAGAAATAATATTTTGAGGAATAATGCTTTTGAGTTCAAGATAAGGGTTTTTAGTTATATAATCTTTATCATCAATGGTTAAAATATTTCCATTGCCTTTTATTATATTTTCAGGATCAAAGCCAACAACTGAATATCTTGATTTATCTTCTTCTGCTCCTAGAGATTCTAATATGTAACAACAATCAAAATTGTTTTCAATTTTTTGAAAAAATTTAAAAAAATCAATATCTTCCGCAAATTTAATATAATTTGGTTTTTGATTTTCAATTTTGATTTTGGGAATTTTTGACATAACTATTGTTTATAATTAAAAAAACCTCTTGTCTCTTAGCCCAAATATTAATTGTTTGGCCTAAAGGACGAGAGGTTTTATTCCCGCGGTACCACCTTTTTTCCCGCAATTATCGCGGACACTTTTATCGACTCGGACTTCAATTAAATTGAACGACATCGATGTTCCTATGATTACGGAGGAAGCCGGGTTCTCACTTTCGCAAGAACCACCGTTATTCATTTATAAATTAAATTAGCCCCAACCCTGAAAACTTTTTCAGGAACTAATTATTGGTTTTATATATTTTAAAATCTTAATTAAAAAAATAACAGAAACAGATTTTATGTCAAATAATATATGTATGAGTCCACCATTTATTGCACTCTTGGGAATTTTTTTACTAAATTATATATTCTAAAGATGAATATTTATTATTAAATACCCTGTGAGATCTTTTCGTATTATAACGGATTAAATGTTCTATTAATTTATCATTGAATTGATCGACATTTTCTCTAAGAAATCTTTATTTTTTTGAAAAAGTATTATGAATTATACTTTTAAAAATCAATATATTTGCTAATTTTTTCAATTTTGCTTTAATAAAGCATGAATAAATTAATTACCATTTTCATTATTTTTTATGCAAAAAAAGAAAAAGAAACGAGCTATTATCACCGTTATTGGCCGTGATAAAGTTGGTATAATCGCCCAAGTCAGCCAGGTCATGGCTGAGAATAATATTAATATTGAAGAGTTAAACCAGACGATCATAAAAAAAATTTTTACCATGGTTATGTTGGTAGATTTAACCCAGGTAAGCTTAAGCGTAGCCGAGCTAAGTCGAAAACTTAATAAACTTAGTGGAAAAATCAATTGTGAAATCCATGTACATGATGAAAAAATTATCAACGCTATGCATCGACTTTAATCCAAGTTCAATCTTTAAAATCATTCTATGCAATATTCAGTGAATGAAATATTAGAAACCATCCAAATGGTTAAACTAGATAAGCTTGATATCCGTACCGTTACCTTGGGAATCAATCTTCTCAAAGCAAGCGACAAGAAACCCGAGAACCTTGTTAAAAATATCCAAAAAACCGTATATCAAAATGCAAAAAATCTTGTTAAACAAGCCCATGAAATTGAAGAACAATACGGTATTCCCATAATCAATAAAAGAGTTACCATTACTCCTATCGCTGCTGTAATTAGCCCAGCATTATCCGGAAACAAAGAAAGGGACTATCGACTTTGCTTAAAAATCGCTAAAACCCTTGATCAAACCGCTCAAAAATTAAATATAGATTTTATTGGGGGTTTTGGTTGCTTAACGGAAAATGGTTTAAGTTACGCCGATCAAATAGTTATAGAAAGCCTGCCTCAAATTTTAAACCAAACTCAGCGGGTTTGTTCTTTTGTTAATGTAGGCACTAGTCGTTCCGGTATAAATATGCGCTCTGTTGTCAAAATGGGCAATATTATTCACAAAATATCCTTGGGAAAAAACAGAGCAATCGCCGCGGCTAAACTTGTTGTTTTTTGCAACGCAGTAACTGATAATCCATTTATGGCTGGCGGTTTTCATGGACTGGATCAACCAGATTCGGTTATCAATATTGGTATTTCCGGTCCAGGCGTGGTGCGCCGAGCTATAGAAAAATTACCTCAAGATGCAGGCTTAGATGAAATCGCCGCTCAAATCAAAAAAACCGCCTTTAAGATTACTCGGGCCGGTGAAACCATTGGTCGAGAATTGGCTAAATCAATCGGGGTTCAATTTGGTATAATCGATCTAAGTCTGGCTCCAACCACTCAAAAGGGCGACAGCGTTGGTGAAATTTTAGAAAAGCTCGGATTAGAAACAGTGGGAACGCACGGTACTACCGCTGCTTTAGCTTTGCTTACCGATTCGGTAAAAAAAGGCGGTTTAATGGCCTCTTCAAATATTGGGGGCCTTTCAGGCGCTTTTATCCCGGTAGCCGAAGATAAAGTATTGTCAGATGCGGTTAAAAAAAATGTGTTAAGTCTTGACAAACTAGAAGCAATGACCTCAATTTGTTCAGTTGGTCTTGACATGGTGGCGGTTCCGGGCAACACCAAAACCACTACTCTGGCTGCTATCATTGCTGATGAAGCCGCTATTGGAATGATCAATCATAAAACTACAGCTGTTCGAATAATTCCGGTAAAAAACAAAAAGGCTGGCGACTACGTCAACTTTGGGGGCTTGTTAGGCGGCAGCTACTTATTAAAAACTCATTCAGCTAAAAGCGATCAATTCATTTGGCGCAAAGGTACCTTGCCAGCGCCAATTACCGGCTTTAAAAATTAGCTATTCCTTAAAGCTTTCTTAATCTTTTTTATTTTTTTCTCAGTTTCGGTTTCTCCCATTTTTATAACTTTCCGCCATTTTCCATTGCCCTTGCGAAAATATTCATTTAATATTGAAAAACTAATAGAGTCGATCGGGACTTGCCTTTTAATGACAAAGTCGGAATTACAGGTGGAAAAGTTTGACAAACTATATCGCAAAATCTCAATGCTTCTCATGGCGATTCGACGGATGGAAATATCCTTAGCAGTAAAATCCCTTTTTTTACGATAATCATCCAGGCTAACTCCAATAACCACCTCTGCTCCCATTTCTTTAACCACATCATCAGGCACTGGATTAGTCAAGCCTCCATCAGATAAAATTTTACCTTTAATCGAAACCGGTTCAAACATGGTTGGCACTGACATGCTGGCTCGCAAGTATTTTGCAATTTTCCCTTTTGTGTATATCTTTTCTTTACCTTTTACCAAATCAGTGGTTACAATGCTTAAGGGTATCTTAGTATCCTTAAAACTGCTGTTATTTACCCAGTGTCTTAATCTCTGCTCAAATTTATTACCACGAATCAAACCACCTTTAACTGAAAAATCGATCAATGACCTAAAGGTTGAACTTTTGTTTTTAGTCATTATTTTTTCGATTTTATCCACATCTTGATAAAGCGCATAAAGAGTGGCAATTAAAGCCCCCATACTACTACCGGCTAAATAATCAATTTTAATACTATGCTTATTTAAACACTTTAAAACGCCTAAATGAAAAAAACCTCTTAAGCCTCCGCTCCCCAGGGCTAATCCTAATTTCTTTTTTGTTTTGGGCATTGATTTGCTTTATTTACTCTATTAAATTACATTATTATATATCACTATTAAAATATTACAACCATTTGCGCTTATTTGGTTAGATCCTTAAATGCTTATTTTCACTCTACAATTTTTTTAAACCATAACTTATTAGCTTAAAAAGGATTATACACAAGCTACCCGAGTTTAATTATAAGCCATTTCAAGCAAATAAATGCCAAAAACCCAACATTTTTCTAAAACTTACCAAACACTCGCATGAATTCAATAATAATTTAAAAAATATATGTCTGCTCAAACAATTTTATTAATTGAAGACGACTCTTACCAAATCTCCATGTACGGCACTAGGTTAAAAAACCTTGGCTATACGGTAATTAATGCCAAAACCATGAAGAAAGCTTTGCAACTGGCTAAAGAAACTCAACCTGATTTAATTTTATTAGACATGCTTTTAGGTGAGGATAATGGGTATAAAATTTTAAAAAAATTAAAATCAGATTCCACTACTAAAAATCTTAAGGTAGTAATACTTTCTAACTACAAAGAGCACAAATTTATTACCGACTGCTTACAACAAGGTGCTTTAGATTATTTAGTTAAATCTGAACTTAGTAATCAAGAATTTACTCAAAAGGTTAGACATTACCTTAAAGATTAATTTTTGCCAACTAATTTTTTCCATGAATATAATTGATAATAAATGCTTGTTTGTAGGAGTTAAGCGCTTAAAAACTAACAATTAAAAAAGCCTTTAGGTGGAAACCCAAAGGCTTTTAAAATGGATCAATCGTTTTCACAAAGAGTGGATAGTTTAGACTAATTATTGATCTAAAATTTTGATTTCTTCAATATGGCAGAAGGTTCTACCCATAAAAGGTTTACCCACGGTAACTACTTGCACAGCTCGACCGAGAGAATATGCCAGTAAAATTACGGCGGTTTTAGCTTCAAAACCGCTACTATCAATATTCACGTAGCCCCAGGTCTGACCATTATGACATAGCCATTGGTTGGGATTGTCAGAATATGCTCGTACGTGAAAGTTAGTATCGTTGCTAATTTTGATATGTTTGATCCGAAAAGGCGGCGGATATTCATAAGCTGAAGCTTGGGTTAAAAATCCTACCACCAAAAAAAAACAAACTACCATTACTATTAAACGTTTCATTTCCAACTCCTTTCAATTTTTAAATTACGGTTTCAACGATTGATCCATGAATTCCTTCCAATTACAAGATAGCCGTATTAAATTAAATTTTTTTAAAATAAATATTAACAAATTCTATATTTCGAGTTGCTGCCAGTTAATGCCATCGCAACCGTAAAATTCTCCACTAGAATCAATAACCAAAGCTCCGCTAGTTGTACAAGCATCTCCATCGGTTAAATCACTTCCTATATTAGGAATTATCAGGTTTGAAGCCGAAGCCAAGTTTAAATCATCACCATTTATCTGAACTGTCGCTGCGCCACTAGGATCCAAGTTTAAATTACCAGAATTGGTAACAATATTATTTGATCTTACATTAGCTGCGGTAATGTCCCCGGTTCCCAAATTAACATTATTATTAGTAAAATTTATTTTATCAGAACTAATCGCGGCTGCATTAGCAACATCGCTATCAGTAATTGTGCCATCAACAATTTTTGAAGAATCAACCGAATCAGCGGCTAAATCATCAAGAATCAAGGAACCATTTAAAATATCAACTGAAGCCACGGTTTCATTCTCAATGTCCGCTGAATTAACGGTATTGTTCATAATATCAACAGATTCTATGGTTTCGTCATGAATATCTTCTGATAAAAGCGTATTGTTCATAATATCAACAGATTCTATGGTTTCGTTTCTAATTCGATTACCTTTAATAGTATCATACTTAATGTGGTAATTCATAATAATTTTTTTCATGGAAGTTTCGTCTTTTCCATCCTTAAAAGAATCCACCACGTGCTCTTCCGCTATTTCCTGTAGCGCTCTTCTTTGATAACGATCAGGAAAGTAAGGCTTCCATTTGCTGTTGAAGGCCCGGGCTTGATTGGCTATCAGGATGATAGTTATAATGACAATTATACCTAATCCCCGAATAATACCTTTTTTGTTTTTTTGGTCCATTTTTAATTTTTAATTTTTAATTTTGAAGTTTAAACACTAACAAAACTTAATATTATGTTAATTATTTAAACTATTTTTTATATTTAAAGTTGTAATTACCTAACTTTTAAGTTCTTAAATAAATGTCCACGTAAATTTTGCCTATTTTTTTACCAAAAATCATGGAAATCAACTTACAGCTTAAAAAATTATCTTCGCATTTTAATTCTTCTTGCGGACTGCGTGATGAATTGCTCGCGTTTTTGATAATCTCATAGATCTCCTTTTGTTCTTGGGAAAGGACTTGTTTTTTGCTTTTATGCATATTTTTTGTTTAATGTTTAAAATTAATCTAAAGTAATAAATTTGCTCTTGTAATCAAATTTCTTAACTTTTTTTTTAAAAAAATCTGAATTTTTTAAATATATTATCATTAAAATTCCCGCTATAATCATGCCTGAGCATAACACCTGCCCCATGGTAAAATTCAAAAAAACCAAACCAAGGTGCGAATCCGGTTCACGCACGAATTCAATTAAAAAACGAAAGCTACCGTAAAAAATTAAATACAAAGCAGAAAGCACGCCGGGACTGGTAATTTTTTTTCTTAGGTTCCATAAAATTATAAAGACAATCAATCCTTCGAATAAAGCCTCGTATAATTGCGATGGGTGTCGCAAGTTACTTTGATTGCTAGTGATATTAGCTTTTGGAAAGTACATTCCCAAACTAAAATCAGTTTCCCGACCATATAATTCTCCATTTAAAAAATTTCCGATTCTGCCAAAGGTATAACCCAGAGCAATTGATGGAATCAAATAGTCCAATATTTTTAAAAAATTTAATTTATTCTTTTTTGTATAAATCCATGCTCCAATTAAAGCTCCCAATAAACCTCCATGGTAGCTCATGCCGTATATTCCTTGGTAAACCCAATTACCATCAGCTGTTTTGGTAAAAGGATTAATTAACCAAATCGGATTGTGCATGAATTCTTCTAGTCCATAGAACAAAGTATAGCCAAGCCTTCCTCCAATAATCGCAGCTAAAAACATCCAAAAAAGTAAATCAAAAATTTTAGTTTGAATTCTTTTATTTTTTCCTTGTTTTTTTAATCTAAACTTGGTTAAACCAAGAACCACGCTAAAACCAACCAAATACATTACCCAATACCAACTAACCTTAAAACCACCAATCTTAAAAATAACCGGGTCAATCTGATAAGGTAAATTTTGCCAAAATTCCAACATTATCTTAAAAAACTTAATTGCTTAATTTTTTCCGCTATTTTCAACATGTTTAATTTTTTTGCGAAACCAATTGCGAAGATCGCACTTAGATCAGCTAAACCCTGTTGGTTTAATTTTCTTTTTAAAACAATCGGAATGTAATTTTTTTTATAAATTAATTTATAGTAATTTTGTTTATCTTTTCTGTTTATTGCCTTTAAGCCAAGTTTTTTGATATAAATCATATTGCTATCTCTTAAACCGAAAGTAATGATTTTTTTTGGGTTTAAATACTTGCTTAATCTTAATAAATCGGGGTTATCTCCGTTAATTAACAGTCGCAATTGATAATTGCCAATTTTATTTATTATGCTTCCAATCCCCAACCGTAGTTGTTTTTTTAGTTGATTTGAAATCTTGCTCATTTCGCTTATAACAAAGAAGGTCCGATTTTTATTAATTAAGTTTCTATGAATAAAATTAAAATTTTTACCGTTAACCCCAACCACTAACGCTTTTTTATTAGAGCTTTCCTTGTGCTGGCCTTTGGTTTTAAAAATCAAAAATACCAATAGTTTTAACTTGCTTATTTTGCCTTGATTTTTTATTTTACTCTTAAACAATAATTTACCAACAATTGATGGGAAATTTTTCTCAATTTCGCTATTGTTAACTTTAATAAGCTGTAGATAACCCGCTAAATCGGTTTTAAGTAATTGATATGTCATATTGATTAAAAAATTATTATTTTGATCAAATATTAAATAAATATCAGGATTAATCGCTTTTATCCGTTTGCTAGCCCAAAAAATTAATAATCTATTCAAAATCCCCGGCATTTACTTATTTATATTAATTAAAAATGATCGTTATTGTTATCTTTATTATTAGCTTCGGCTAATTCTTTGGTTATATAATGAGCTGCCACTTTTGTCTGATCAACTTGTAAAAAATTTAATTTATCCAAGTTGCTTTTAATTTCATTAGTTGATTTTAATCGAGCTGCTTCAATTTCAATTTTTTCCCGCTCTTTCTCCAATTCTTGAAGTCTTTCGTTATATTTATCAATTTCAAAACCATAAGTCGCGGTTCGATTAGCTTGCATTAAATAAACCAAGGATAAAATAAAAATAATTAAAATTGTCACAAACCCTACCGAAACAACCCCGAAACGCATCGGCTGCTTGATGGTTCGTTTTCTTAAACTCCCGGAGCCGCTTTTAAATTGATTTAATTCAACAATTTTTGACATTTAAAATATTTTATTTTTAATTATCATTTATTAATAAATCGTGTTTACGTCTTGAAGTTCTTAGGTTCTTATTGAAGAATTCAGTTATATCTTGATTCCCGCTCTTAACTTTGCGCTTCGGGACCTAGGGTTGATCCTTATCTCTTCCTGTGTGGGTCGAATCGGTTTTTTTGTCAGCAATTCTATTTCGGCTTTGTGGTCGCATTTACACTGAAATTCATCTTCGGCGCAAATACAATTACTGGCGTCCTGCTTTAACTTTAGCTTGATCATTCGATCTTCCAGAGAATGAAAACTAATAAAAACAATTCTTCCTCTGGTTTTTAAGCAATCCAAATAAATTTTTAAAAATGCTTTTAAATTATCCAGTTCGTGATTAACCGCGATTCTTAATGCCATGAAAAGTTTTGTAGCAGGATTCATCCTTTTATTTCTAAAAAGATCTTTGTTGTTTCTGACAAAACCAATAAGGTCTTGTACAGTTTCAAAATTTTTTTGCTGTCTGCTCTTAGTGATTCTTTTGGCCAAAACATTACTGTTTTTAATTTCACCATATTCTTGGAAAATCTTTTCTAATTCAACCTGATTTGCCTGATTAAGTAAGTCTTTTGCGGTTTTTTTTTCTCGAACTTGATCATTAATCAGCATATCTAGACGCATTTCCGGTTTTAAAAAACTTAAACCGGCTATTTGGTCTAACTGATTACTGGAAAATCCAAGATCTAATAAAATACCATCCACTTTCCCGATTTCTTGATCTCTCAAAATTTGTTTTAAATTTTTAAAGTTTTCTTGAATCAAAATCAAATTCCTTGGCGGCTTAAACTTTTTTTTATATTGCTCAATATTGTCTTGATTAAAATCTAGACCTAAAACCAAACCCTTACTTTTTACTTTTTTTAAAATTTTAGATGCATGCCCTCCTTGACCAAAAGTACAATCCACTATTGATTCGCCCGCTTTCGGTTTCAAATATTGCAATACTTCTTTAATCAATACTGGTTTGTGCTGTTGCATCTTAAAGAATTAAAAATTAATTCAATTTTTTATTTTAAATTATGCTTTTTAAAACATTACTTGCATGAAACCTTTTAAATTAGCAAAATTTCACTTTTTATCAACTTGTTTGCCGGAAGGTATTTTTTATAGTTTTTATTATTTTTTTTGTTTTAGCCAAAAAATAAAATTCATTCAATTTTCAGCTGTCAAATTTTTTTTGCTTTTCATATTATTCCCGAGCATTCAAATTGAAATTCAATTATCAACAAAAAACCAAATTTCAATTAAAATACACCTAATTCACCCAATTTTTCCGCTGCTTTATTGGAGTCTTTTTCAGCTCTATTTTTGTAACTATCCCAAGAAGCGGTATCCCATATTTCAACTCTATTAAACAAACCATTTATTTTCGTGTCTTTTTTTAAACCGGCAAACTTTTTTAAATATTCTGGAATTAATATTCGACCTAACTTATCCAGACTAACTTCGGCCGCTCCTGCCAACATTAATCGCACAAAGCTTCTAGTTTGGCTCTCGCCTATTGGCATTTCTCCTAACTTAACCGCGATTTCTTTCCAGGCTGCCATTGGGTAAAGCTGCAAAGAATTATCCAAACCCCTAGTTATAACAGCATTATCTCCCAGATCTTTGCGAAATTTTACCGGTACGGCTAATCGATTCTTCTTATCTAATGTATGAGAATATTCGCCAATAAACATATATTTATCCACATTTAACCACTTTTAAACACGGAATTACATTTTAATCCACTTAATTTTATTTGTCAAATTTTTTTTGTTGTTTTTTGTAGTAACATGTTAATATCCTGTTTGAACAATATTGAGATACCCTACCTGAAGGTTTTTTAAAAGAATATAGATTATGAATTTAAAAATTTCATATTAAAAACCCCTTATCAAAAAGGGGCTTAGGAGATAATGTTTAACGCTTGCTTAAAAATCGTTCCGGGATTTATATAATGATTCCGCTTTGAATAACGCTATCTCGATAATATATTACTGCAACCTGACCCTTGGTTACCGCTCTTATCTTTTCTTTGGTCACAATTTGAATTACCTGATCAACAATGTTTATCTTTTTTATCGCGATTTCACTTTTCGCGTAACGGGTTTTAAGGGTTAAGTTATTAAAATCATTTTTGTTAATTATTTTTTTCAATAAAACACCTAGGCTCTTAACTTGAACTTGAATTTTATTCTGATAAAGCTCCGGCTCGTCCGCAATATTTGAAACATATAAAATATTATTCATATTATCTTTTTTGATCACGTAATAGGGCCCACCTTGATCAATTCTTAAACCTTGTCGCTGACCAATTGTATAAGACCAAAGACCTTCATGATAGCCAATAGTTCTATGATTAGCTATGTTTATAATTCTGCCTTTTTTAGTACCCAATTTATTCTTAATAAAGTCCTTAAAATCTTGATTTAAAAAACAAAGGCTTGCGCTTGATTTTTGATTTGGTAATAAATCATTTTGTTTAGCTAGTTCCCAAACTTGTTTTTTATAATATCCTTCAAGCGGAAAAATCAGCTTATCAATAATTGTTTCGTTAACCATGCTTAAAAAGTATGATTGATCCTTGGAAGTATCTTTGGCTTTAGCGAGAAAATAATTTTGACTGAAAGCATTTGGATTTAACTCTTTTATTTGTTGATTATTCATCATATCAACCATTTCTTGCTTGGAAATTTTTCTAGCATAATGACCAGTGGCTATTTTTTCAATACCAAAATTTTGAGCAACTTGATTCAAACCGGTTAGCTTGACCCTTTGATTGCAGATCGCGCAAGGGTTGGGAGTTAGTCCTGCGTAAGATTTTTTTAAACAATAATTTATCACTTTGTTTTTAAAATCTTGCCTTAAATTAATAACTTTTAAGTCAATGCAATTTTTTTGGCAAAATTTCTTAATCAATTTTTGTTTGCTTGAGTTATATTTTTTTTGCTCTAATCTCTCATCATCAAATAAATTAAAATGCGCTGCTATTACTAAAAAGCCTTGTTTTTTTAATAACCAAGCTGCCACGGTTGAATCTACTCCACCCGAAAGACCTACTAAAACTTGTTTTTTACTTCTTGCTCCCATTTTTTAATTATACTTCGACTTTATTGCCAAAATCAAATAATCAGCTAAAATAACTGGATTTTACAACCAATCAATTTCTTGTTTTGATGCAGTTTGCCTTAAATATAAGCAAATCCTTATGAATAACAAAAAAGATTTTACTTTATTATTTTTTAAAATAGTTATTCTTGTCAGTTTAGTTCTTTCAACTTTGCTTTTAATTGGACCAGCTGTGGAAACCCTTCAAAAAAATAAAATCGCTTTAATGGTCCTTGAATATATTACTATTTTAACCGTTTGGCAATTAATTTTTTTAACATCAATCTTAACTTTTAGCAAAGATTTTTTCGAGATCTTAAGAAAAATCAAAAATCAGGCTCTTGATAATCAAAAATATCATATTAAAAATATAAAAGTTTACAAAACCCCGAGTATTAATCAACAAAAACAAGCTGCTCTTGAAAATAAAAAAAAATTGCAAAAAAAACATCTATTAAATTGGCCGCTTTACTTTGAAAAAACTTATCACTTTTTAACTTCCGAACAGCTCGAGATTCTTTTAATGCTTTCTATGTCTAGCTTAACTTATGAAAACCTGGCTGAACTTTTTTCCGCTATTCAAAACAAAGAGAATTCTCAATTTCAAAAACATGAATTAGCGGATTTCTTATTTATTTTGGAAAAATCCGCTTTAATTAATCAAGATAGTTTTAATGGATTTGAAATCTCTACCATAGGAAAAAACTTCATTGCTTATCTTAAAGAACAACGCTACATTGACTAGTTTAAGCTTTATAATTATCAATCTTTTGTTTATAATAAATCTAAATTATTCTTGTCTCTTTGAGCTTCTTTTATTAATTCTTGAATCTGCTCTTGATCAATACGAGAGTCTTGTTTTTCAGAATTATTGTTCTGAATTGGTTTTAAAGGTTGCTTTTTTGGCTGGTTCTCTTTGCTCTTTTTATTATTTTGACACTTTCGGCATATAAACTCTTGATCGCTTGATTTTGATTTTTGTTTAAGTAAATATTTTTTATGACACTCTTTGCATTGATATGAATATAATTGGTCGTTTTTTATTTTTGAGCCCTGATCCTGATTAAGGCTTTTTGTTGAAATTTTATCTTTTTTGTCTTTATGTTTTTTTAAAAAATCAGTCTTTTTCAGGCCTTTTTCTGTGTTAATGCTCCACCGAGAAATTTTTTCTTCAATTTTTTCTCTTGATTTTGCATATCTTTGTCTTGATACCTTGATTACTTTTTCAGCATCATTGCCAATAGGAGGACTCATGGGAGACAGACTATCGGCTGAGAATGCATCCCCGGCAATTCCGTCAATCATTAACTTTATGTAAAATTGATATTTTGGTAAATTAACCAAATCATTAGCCGCAATGACAGGTTCGTATTCTTTTTCCAAAGCTTCGGCATCTTCAGCCCCTACTCGAAAAGATATTAAAGTGCCGACGTTACCAAAAACCGCGTCTCGAACATAAGTATTACCCTCATGAACCAATTGATTGATGTATTGATGCGCCATTGTCAGGTTCAACCGATATTTCCTAGCTTCAGATAAAATATTTGCAAAACTCTCAGTAGCAAAATTTTGAAATTCATCCACAAACATATAATAGTCTTTGCGATCTTGCTCGGGAATATCTACCCTTTCCATAGCTGCTAACTGCATTTTAGTTACTATCATTCCGCCTAATAACTGCATGGATTCCTCTCCGATTCGACCTTTACTTAAATTCACAATCAATATTTTTCCCTGATCCATAATTTCTCGCATTTGTATAGACGATTTAGTCTGACTCACAATATTACGAATAATCGGTGTGGCAATAAACTGCCCTACCTTGTTTTGAATAGGCGCAATCGCTTCATTCATATACCTCTCGTTCCACTTAGCAAATTCATTTACCCAAAAACCTTTAACAATAGGATCTTTTACTCGATTCAATACCCGATTTCGATATTGTTTATCTGAAAGGATTCGATTTATTCCCAGCATTGTTGAACCGGGAAAATCCAATAAGGCTAAAATCGAATAGGTCAAAATATGCTCCATTCTCGGACTCCAAACATCTGGCCAAATTTTTTTAAAAACCCCCATCATTCCGGAAGCTACTAAATGTTTATGCTCCTCATTCACGGTTTCTAAAACATTAAAAGCCACTGGATTTTCTATGTCTGCCGGATTAATGTAAACAACATCATTGTATCTGGCTTTTGGGATATAATTCAGTAAATCCTCGGCTGTATCACCATGCGGATCTACATAAGCAACGCCCTTGCCTCCATTAATATCTTGTATAATCATTGTTTGCAGTAAGTTAGTTTTTCCCATTCCGGTTTTTCCTATTATATACATATGTCGTCGTCGATCATCTTCCTTTATTCCAAAAACCTGGTCTTTACCGCGAAAATTAGTTTTAGCAAAATAATTAACCATTAAATTTTTTACTCAATAGGTAAGTTAGTGGGCGCGCTAGCTTTTCGATCCTCAACCCAAGGCGTTTTCGGCGATTTCACTGTTAAATCTGGAAAATGCCAAAGAGTTGCTACTTCCTCCGCGTTTAGAATGTAATTAGCTGCTTGATATTGCCTATTTTTTAATAATCTCACTAGCCTCCTTTTGATAAAAGCAATTCTTGATTTTTCAAACCAATATTTAGAACTGCTCATATAAGGGAAAAAAGGTAAAAATTGATTTAATTCTTCAGTGCCAAATTGATTTATTGCTCCAAAAATTCCTCCAACAAACTTAGCCGGATTAAAAGATTCTCGCCTGGCCGCGTACATAAAAGCGTATTGAGCTAGAAAAGATTTTTTTTCATGGCTCCTTTCCATTTCCTTGATTGCCTCGTGTTCTCCCGGAGATAGTCTAAACATTAAAGCTTCTTTTTCTTTTTGTTCTTGTTCAGACATGGTTGATTCAAATTCCGGGTATTTAAAAATCGCATAAACCGTATCCCAGGGTAAAGTACCGAAATGCCTAATCAAATCCTGTTTAGCCGAATACGGTTCTCGAGCTTTACCTCGATCTAAAATTTTTTCCATTTCTTCTTTGAATTTATCATGCCATTCTCCTCCAGGAATTGCTTGAATTAAAAGCTGTACCAAAAAAAATTCTCCGGGTCCGGTTTCACTACCCATTTCCATAAGAATCGCCAGGGGATCAACCATTTCTCCTTTTTTTGAATCTTCGAATTTTGGGTAAGTTCGTATAGGATAAACATCAGATTTTTGCAAGGTCAAATGGGTTCCCCACAAATCCCAATCTTTATTGGGAATATTATCAGGCAAAAAATCTAAATAATCATTTTCCAATACTTCAATTTCGGCTTGAGGGAAATGAGCATATATATGTGACATTACAAACTCGGATTTAATTTTACGCACCCAAACCCCAAAATAAACTTTACCTTCCACCGCGGCAATTTCCAAAGAAACATAATCCTCAAAAACTCCAAACACCCAGGTATCCATTTCATGTCTCTTTTCGCCATATAAATTCCAAATCCCGTGCAAAACATATTCCATTAATTGAGGAGATCTTTCTTGCTCCTTAGGCACTTTTACCGAAAGCACCACGTATGGATTATTCTGAAAATGTCTTGCATATAAATCATATATCCAAAGACCTTTCATAATCGGGTACATAAAAAAAGGCAACAAAAGCCACCACCATGTTATGGCGAAGTGGAAAAAGTTTTCAAAATATATTTGTAGGAATTCCATTAAACGGTTTTTTGTTTTTTAACCTTGCTGATTTGTTTTCTAATTTTCCGCTTTCTTTTTTATTTCAATATTATACTTTTATTTATTAAAAAATAATATTGATCGCTTGTCTATAATATAATATTAAAACATCTTTTAATCAATCTAACTACCCTATTTTAATAATCTTCTTTTAAAAAACCGTTGCCAAATAAAACGATTTTTGCAATTTGACTACTCTTGGTTATCCTCCTCAACCGCGATATCTAAGTTTTTAATAATCTCTTTAACCAGCTTAGGCTTTTCTTTTAAATTTTTCTTTGCCGCTTCTAAGCCTTGACCCAATTTTTCGCTCCCGTACACATACCAGGAACCGCTTTTTTCCACAACATTATAGCTTGAAGCCATATTAATTAAATCGCCAGTCCAAGAAATTCCTTCATTGTACATAATATCAAATTCAGCGGTTTTAAAAGGAGGCGCAACCTTATTTTTAACTACTTTGGCTTTAACTCTATTACCAATAACTTTATCCCCTTGTTTTATTTGAGCCGATTTTCTAACTTCTATGCGAACAGATGAATAAAACTTCAAGGCTTTACCCCCGGTAGTGGTTTCCGGGTTGCCAAAAAATACTCCGATCTTCATCCTGACTTGGTTAATAAAGATTATGGTTGTTCCATTTTTGTAAGCTATGGAAGTTAACTTCCTTAAAGCCTGGGACATTAAACGCGCCTGCAAACCCATATGGCTATCCCCCATTTTCCCCTCAATTTCCGCCTTTGGAGTTAAGGCCGCTACTGAGTCAATCACAATCACATCAACCGCGCTTGATAAAACTAAGGTTTCGGCAATTTCTAGAGCTTGTTCTCCGGTGTCAGGTTGAGAAATTAATAAATCTTCCACTTTTACCCCGACTTTTTTAGCATATTCCGGATCTAAAGCGTGCTCAGCGTCAATAAAAGCAGCGGTCCCTTTGCCTTTCTGGCAGTTTGCTACTATATGCAAAGCCAAGGTAGTCTTACCTGAAGATTCAGGTCCGTAAATCTCTACTATTCTGCCCTTGGGCACTCCTCCAATACCCAAAGCATAATTCAAAGATATACTACCTGTGGAAATTGATTCCACGTCAATCTTCTTAGCTTCACCTAACTTCATGATGGAGCCTTCGCCATAACGTTCCTTGATGCTTTCAATCGCTTTATCTATAGATTGATTAACCTTGTTTTGTTTATTGTTTTTTTTCTCAGCTTTTGTTTTTGCCTTTTTCTTTTTTGCCATTATTGTTATTTAATTATTATTTATATTATAACCTAAACTATTATTATGAAAAGAACCAAAAAAAAATATTAATTGCTTATAAAGTATTTGTGTTTAATTTTAAGTTCGGGAAAAATATTTTGTTTACTTTATATACACTATTATATGAAATCAAAATTAATTGTCAACTGCTCTTTAAACTTTCAACTAAGGCTTAAAGGTTCTTTGGCTTTCCCCTTGCTCGTCGCTAAATAATTCTAAATTTGGTGGGTTTAAATAAGCTTGCTTTGGATCTGTTGATTCTTCAGTAAAATAAATCGCATTACCCTTATCTACAATTACCGTGGTCGGACTTTTTATTTCAATAACTTTTTCGGTGTTTGCCGGCAATGTTTCGTTAAAATCCAAAGAGTCGCTTTTTACGCTAACCCAAACCGGTTGCGTGTCGGTTTGTAAAGTAATGCGCTTGGCTTTTTCTTGGTCTTGTTTTTGCTCAGGTTGATAATTAACAAAAATCGTTTTCTCGGTCTCTTTATCAAATTTATTGTTGACTTTAAAATTTATTTCGTTTAAGCCTTGCATTAAGCTAATTTGGGTCTCGAAATATCCATTTTCATCAATACTGATTTCCTCTCCATTTATAAACAATTCTGATTCTCTAGTGGTAGTGCCTCTGATTGTGACTTTATCCTGTTTTACCACTTTATTATTTACCGGTTCAGCGATTGTAAGTTCTGGTAATCTAGCTACTCCTCTTAAAGTCAATACAAAGTACCCAATAATAATTAAAACCACCACCAAACCTATTCCTCGTAAAATCCATTCCGGGGTAATAACCAATTTTATTTTTTTACCCGCATCAGTATCTGATCCTTTGGTCGTGGATTTACCTTTGTTTGGTTCATCCTTTTCCTGATTTTGATTAAAAATTTCAAGTTGGCATTCATAATATTCAAAAACTTTTTGCTCATCCAGACCTAAAAGTCGAGCGTAACTTCTTAAAAAACCGCGAAAATAAACTCCTGCGGGAAAGTTATCATATAAATCATTTTCCAAACTTACCAAGTGTCTTTGTCTCACCATTAAAATATTAGCCGCTCTCTCAATGCTAATGCCTAATTTTTCTCTTTCATTTTTGAGCAGCTCTCCCAAGGTCATAATATTTTGATTTTTTTCCTGTAATGGATTCATTATTTTTTATTTTCAATCTTTAATTGAAATCAATATAAAATATTCCCGGCCTTTTTGGCAATTCAAAAAATTCTAGTTTAACCTAGCTTAATCGTCAAATTTATAAAAATTGCTTAAGAGAATAAGTAATTTAAGAAGAGCGCAAATCCTAATATTATTTAATTGTTTCTTCTTGATCGGGTTTTATTAATATCTCTCTGGGTTTAGCGCCTTGAGCCGGGCCAATAACTTGGGCTTCTTCTAGCATTTCCATTATTCTTGCGGCTCGAGCATATCCAATTCTTAATTTTCGCTGCAGTAAAGTCGCTGAAGCTTTTTGGTTTTGAATCACAGTTTCCTTGGCTTCTGGAAATAAATCATCGTCAAATTCTTCGTCATTTGCTTGCCTCATTGAATCGGGGCCTTTGCCCTTTTGCGTGTTCAATCCTTCCACTTCTTGAGCTTGCAGAATCTCTTGATCATAATTTGGATCCGCCTGCTTTTTTAAATATTTTACCACTTTTTTAATTTCCTTTTCTTGAATAAAAGCTCCTTGGATTCTGACCGGTCGACTAGTGTCGCGCCCTAAAAATAACATATCGCCTTTACCTAAAAGTTTTTCCGCCCCAGCCATATCCAATATAGTGCGTGAATCAATTTGAGAGGCCACCTGATAAGCAATCCGGGCCGGTATATTGGCTTTAATTAAACCGGTTATCACTTGCACGCTTGGCCGTTGAGTAGATAATATTAAATGAATTCCTACCGCTCTTGCTTTCTGAGCAATTCTTACAATTAAAACCTCCACCTCTTTACCGTGACTTACCATAATATCGGCTAACTCATCAATAACAATAACAATATAGGGAAGCTTTTCTTGTTCTTCTGTTTCGGTTTTTTCTTGTTCATTGTTGGTGGGTGTTTGACTTACGTTTCTTAAGTCCACAACAGGTCCGTGGCTAATGCCGTCAAAATTCTTTACAGTCTGTTGCGCGACCGGTTTTTGTTTTTTATTTTGTTGTTTTTCTTGGCTTTTTTTTAAAAAATCATTATATGAATCAAGATCTCTGGTGCCGGCTTCCTGTAAAATCCGATATCGTCGCTCCATTTCATTTACCGCCCATTTTAAAGCATTTACCATTTTGTCAACTTCCACAATCACCGGAGTTAAAAGATGAGGAATACCATTATAAACTGACAATTCCACTCTTTTCGGATCAATTAAAATTAACCTTAAATCTTCCGGAGCGTATTTATATAAAAAACTAATAATAATATCTGCGATTCCTATGCTTTTACCCGCGCCCGTGGCTCCAGCAATTAATAAATGAGGCATTGCGGTTATGTCTGCGGTTACAAATTTTCCAGAAGCATCTTGACCTAAAGCCACTGGTAATTTTTCCGCTTGTTGAAAATTTTTGCTTTCCAATACGCTTCGTAATCTTACAATAGCAAATTTATGATTTGGAATTTCAATTCCTACCAATGATTTCCCGGGTATTGGCGCTTCGATACGTAATGGATGAGCCGCTAAAGCCATGGATAAATCATTTTGCAAAGCAACAATCTTAGATAACCTCACCCCTTGAGCCGGTTTTACTGAATATTGGGTGACTGTTGGGCCCACGTTTACTTCAACCACCTCAGCGGTAATACCAAAATTCGCCAAAGAATCTTGAATAATTTGAGAATTTTCGTTAATATCGCCTGCTTCAGGTTGACTGGAGCCTTTTTGTAATAAATTGGTGGCAGGTAAAATCCATTCCGGTCTTTGTTTGGCTAAAACCATATTTTGACCTAGATCTTTATTACCGGAATCATCAACCGCAGAATTAATCTTAACCACATTTACAGATTCATCCCGATTATCCAAGGCTTGTTCTTCCCGATCGTCATCTTCAGATTTCTCATCATCAATCGGTTCTACTTGTTGGGCCTTAAATATCAAACCTTTTATGATTGAGCCTAATTGAACAAAAATATTGCTTTTTTGAACTTCCGATTTTGCTCGCGATTTCTTTTTATCGTCTTTTTCAACCGTTTCTGTCTCTCCTTCTTCAACCTCTTCTTCCCGATTCATTATTTCAGAAATATAAGAATGAAAAGCCAATAAAAAACCAACGGTTAAAAAAGTTAGGAGAACCACCGCGCCTCCGTATAAACCCAGACTATCATATATCGGATTAGCGATTTTATAACCAACCAAACCTCCGCCTTCACCGACTTGAGCGGTTTTTTTATACTTATCCGCGTCGTGAAAAAAGTGCAGGAGTCCCCAAAAACTAATAAAAATCAAGATACCGCCTAAAATAATCATTAATGAGAAGCTGCTCTTTTTTTTGAAAAGCTTGAAACCCAAAAAAATTAAACCAAACGGGATGAAGAATCGACCAACTCCAAAAATAAGAGCCAAATAATCATCGATTTTTTCACCTAAATCTCCAGCCACGTTTAAGACCGCTAACAACCAAAGAATACCCAAGCTTATCAAGATTATTCCTAAAATTGTCTTTTTAATCCTTGGATCTACTTCTCCGCTTGTTTTTTGCTTGCTCTTCCCGCTTCTTTTTTTTCTTTTGGCCATAAAAAATATCAATTATTTAACTGATTTTCAAAAAAGTAATATTTTCTTATGCTTTTGTTTAATTATTTTTTAGAATAATTTTCTTCTTGCTCAATCATCTTCAGCTCATGAGCATGAGCTTCTTTTTCGCCGGAACCGGTAACTTGATAAAAGCCGGTTTTTTCTTTGAGTTCTTGAATGTTAGCTGATCCTGCGTTTTCCATACCCGACCTAAGTCCGCCTTCCAATAATTCAATCACTTTTTTTAAAGCTCCCTTATAATTTACCATTCCGCTTACTCCTTGCGAAACATGAGTTTTTTGCTCTTTTTTTAAATAATAACGATCCTGAGTTCTCTTGTTCATAGCTTGTTTCACGCTCATACCCCGATAACGTTTATATTTACGACCTTGAATGGTAACAACCTGCCCGGGTGATTCTTGGGTTCCGGCCAACAAATTACCACACATTGCGCAGTCTGCTCCAGCGGCTATAGCTTTAACAATATCGCCGGAATATCTTATTCCTCCATCTATTACTATAGGAATACCTTGGTTAACCAAAGCTTTTTTTGCTTGTCTGATCGCGGTTATATTTGGCACCCCTACTCCGGTAATAATTCGAGTTGTGCAAATCGAGCCACCCCCAATGCCAACTTTTATCGCGTCGGCTCCGGTATTAGCTAAATATTGCGCTCCTTCAAAAGTAGCCACGTTGCCGGCCAAAATTTCAACCTTAAACTTTTTCTTAATTTCTTCGATTGCTTGCTTGGCCCAGCTGGTTGCTCCGTGAGCTAAATCAATACAAATTAAATCAACACCTTGTTTAACCAAAGCTTGAGTTCTTTTCAAGAAATCCTGACTAGTGCCTATCGCGGCCGCCACTTTTAAATCTTGTTTTTTTACTTGAGCCACCATTTGAGCCTGCTCTTCAATTGTGCAATTTCTATGAAGCACGCCCAATCCTCCTAATTTGGCTAATTCGGCGGCTAATTCGGCTTGTGTAACCGTATCCATGGCCGCGCTTAATATTGGAATTTTCAATTTGATCTTTTTGGTTAAGTTGACTTCTAATTTGACTTGATGGGCTGGAACCCTCGCAATTCCGGGAATTAAATTAACATCATCAAAAGTCAAAGCTATGCCTTTAATCTTTGTTGTTTCCATAAATATTTTTTAATTTATCTGCTTAGCCGCGATTAATATTACTTTTCGCAAACTCCATCATCTTCTTCATAACCGCTTGGACAGTCACATTCCCGGTCTTTTTCTTCCCATCTTCCCCCGGAATCCTCACAGTCTAATTGCTCTTGAGATTCTTCCTCCTCATCATCGGCATCTTCTTTCTCTTTTTCTTCCTCTTCCTCTGAAGGCGATTCGGCTTCATCAATATCGCTATAAACCCCGCCTTTACCATGGTAAATTATCATCTGATCAATATATGTACTGGCTCCATATAGGACGGAAATATTTTCTCTGGTTGAATCTAAATAAATATTTGATCCCCAGTAAGGATCATGCACCACATACTCGCCTTTTTTATCCTTACCATGAATTACCACATAATGACCGGCTCCTTTTCCCTTAGCTCCAACAAAAATAATCACTGGATTTTTATTTCTTAATTCCTTATCAATCTTATCCCAATCAATATTACCATGACCGGAACTACTTGCTCTGGAAACGTCTTGCCAATAACTTGGCCAAACAATTAAATCATAGTAAAAAATTGGTTGGGCGGCCAAAACTCCTGGATCAATATTTACTCCGTGATACCTTAAAACCATCGCCACGCTAGTAACCGCGCAACCATATTGATCCATTCGAGTACGACTCATTCCAATAAAATCACTACCCCAGCGTGAATCTCTTTGAGAAAAATACCAAGCCGATGAAGCCAATCCCGAGGTTGGTTTTTTTTGACTGGCTCTAACTCGAGCTAATTCGCCGGATTTTTCACTGGTTAGCTGTTCAAAATTTCCTAAAATAGTTTCTCGTTGTTGTTCGAATTTTTTTAATAAATCCTGATATTTTTCTTCCTGGCCTTGAGTTGTTTCCAGTAAAGACTCTTTGGAATTCTGCTGTGACTCTAGAAAATCCCTATTGCGTAAATTTTCGTTTTTCAAACCCTTTAGTTGAATTAGCCTTTCATTTCTTTTATTTTTTTCCGCTTCCAATTCTTGTTTGCTTTGATTGATTTGATCAAGAATTTTCTTAGTTTCTGCGCTAATTTTATTGATTTGCTCGAGGCTAGCAAAATAATCTCCCAAATTTTTGTATTTTAAAATCAGCTCGATTGATGAATATCTCTTTTGATAGTAAATATCTTTTACCAATTCACTTAATATCTTCTGCTTATATTGGATTTCTAGATTCTTAATCTTAATTTCTCTGTCTAAATTTTCAACTTCCAATTGCACTTGTTCAATTTCATTGTTTGTCTTTTTAACTTTCTGATTGGTAGTTTCAATCTCGTTTTCAATGATTTCTATTTGATTGTTCAGGGTTGCTTTTTGTTCTTGCTTTTTTTCAATTAAGTTCTCATAGGTTTTAATTTTTTTTTCTATTTCTTCCAATTGTTCCTCTTGAACTTGGATTTCTTCTTGGGTCATGGTTGAAATCTCTTGGTCTTCTTGGGTTTGTTGTTCGGTTTTATTGTCCTGTTCATCTGATAACACGGATTTTGTTTGCCAATCCGATACTAATAAAACCGCTAATAACAATAGAAAAAATTTAAAAAAATTATATGTAAATATTGCTTTTATTCCCATTTTGGTTTAGATTTGAAAACTTAAGTTTATTAAACCTTAATGCGTTAACAAAATTACTTGCCTTATTCGCGCTTTTTATCTACTGATTTAATTTCTAATAATAATATTATATATCAACAACTTCAAGCAAACAAGTAAAAGTTACCCATAAGGTTTGAGTTAAGAAGAGTTAAAAGCGGTTTTTTAATTCATCTTCAGCTTCAGGTCTTTGTCCGAGTCGGTTTTGACTTTGTACATGACTTTGTATTTGCGGTAGTAGGTTAAG
>WJJI01000046.1 GCA_014729795.1 Candidatus Moraniibacteriota bacterium | reverse complement strand
TCTTAAAATTGTATCTTCAATTTTTCCGTTCATATAACAAATTTAATATTAATTCTAAATCGATACTTATTTCAATCGCTTCCTTATCTTTTCGCTCACCCAAAAGCTATCAAAATATTTACCAAAAAGCAACCTGGTTTGCGAATCAATAGCCGGCAAACCAAATAAAGGCGCTACAAAAGGCAAAATCAACCACTGAAACACAATGGAAAAAT
Organism: Candidatus Moraniibacteriota bacterium; assembly: GCA_014729795.1. Taxonomy (GTDB): domain Bacteria; phylum Patescibacteriota; class Minisyncoccia; order CAIUEV01; family JAHKAQ01; genus WJJI01. Next base: position 41,850 of record WJJI01000046.1, on the reverse strand, counting down.
ACTTCCAATTACTGTAGCGCTTGGGCTTGGGTGGTATCAAAAAAAAACTTAAAAACAAAGATACCAAAAGCCCGCCCATGCCTACAGTCAAAATATTACGTGTCACCATGGGTAAACTGTGCGAAATAACGGTTTCATTAAATTTATTACCTCCTATTATCAAAGGCAGCCAACCTAATAGCAAAATCAACAAAGAAGAAGTCGCCCAAGAATGGTGCCCCTCCAACATTATAAATAAGTTTCTTGATTTTTCCAAAAAAGGAATTTTTTTGTTTTTCAAAAAGGCTCTGGCGATTCTAGGAAAGTTTTCAATTCCGTAAGCCCAACGCCTTTTTTGTTTATATTGATTAACAATTGTCTTAATAAAACCTCCTGCCAAAGTCGCGTCCATGGAAACCGGAATATACAACGGCTGTACTTCGTAATCTCCATCATAATAAAGATAACACTGCCAAAAAATTGCCGAATCATCGCTGATAACATCCGGTTGCCAAAAACCAACATCCAGTAAAGCTCGCAAACTCATGGAATGAGAAGAAAAAGTCACCAGTCGCTCGGGCCGAGTACTTTCAATCATGTGCCAAAAAGAACAACCCAGAGCCACAATTCTTACAATTGCGATCGCATCCCAAATATTATTATTATACATGGGCAATGGCTGATAACTTAATCGATACCGATTCTGATTTTTTATAAAATTATAAGTTACGCTTGCTAAATACTGTTCTTGAATACAAGTATCGCAATCAAAATTTGATGCGATAACTTTATCCAAATCAATTTTTTCCGTTTTTAAATATGCCACGGCTTTTCGCGCCGCGCAATTGGCGTTATTTGCTTTAATTTTCATCTCGCCGGATTGATCTTGATGAATATTGGTCAAAAATGCTTTAAAGTGATGACCATATCTTTTTTTCAAGACCTCCTGACGTTGATTTGCTTCTTTGCCCGCTCTTTCTTCCGAGCTCATGGAAACAATCACATTTTTAAGCGGATAATTAGATTCGGTAATTGAACGAATCGCTGGTTCCAAAATTTCCAAACCCTCGCTATAATAAGGAATAACAATTAAATGGTAAACATTATCCAACCCCAAGCCATCTCTTTCCCCTAACCGACGACATCTTCTCAACCAATCTACTTTTATCGCGTACTTCATCCGTCCATACGCTAATATTGAATGAACCGTAATAGTAATAACTTTAATCAACCAGTATAGATCATAAATAATAATAATAATGACCGCGGCTACCGGCGCTAAAAACGCCAAAACAAACGAGCCCAGCAAAGTTCCCCAAGTTAAAATACCGGGGATCATCTCCAATCTACGATGCAACTTATACTCGGGTTCGCCTTTTTTGGGAAAATCTGGATATTTCATGGATCTATTCTAACTTTTATGAATTACGCGCTTAGGAAGATTTTGTAAAAAATACCGGGATTTTTAAAAGACATGTTAAGTTTAGGTGATCAAAAAATCGCGGGGGTTTTTCTAAAAACTTACCAAAAGCCTAAGTCATAACTTAATAAATTCGGCGCCGGTTCGGTTTAATCTTATTGCGCGAAAATTATTCTGCTTAATTTATTGTAAAACCGTTAACCAATACAGCAATGATTCTCTTATAAACCTTGGTTAACATAAATCAAGGCTGAAATCGCTACAATAATAATTAAATTAAACAAAAATCCTGCCGCGGCTAAAATTCGACTATGCGCCAACCCGTTTTTCCTAAAAATAATAGCTAAAGCCTGATTTAATATAATTACGAATAAACCAACCGCCGGTAGTAAAAAAGCGCTTTTATTATCGCCTTTAAATCTCACCCCAATGTACGCATTATAATTCAAAATTATATCTCCGGGAATATTTACAAGCTTAACTACCACTAATAACCAGCTCACGATATTAGCTATCATCGCGATCGTAAAATAAAATCTAATTGGATTATCCTTAAGGATTTTTTTCCGCTCTTGTTTTGATTCGAGTTTATCTTCATTGTTCATAAAAATTCTTCAAATTTTTTCGATATTGCTTCTTCTTTTCTCTGATTTTATTAATTAAAATAATGTTGTCTTTGTGCAACATCTCGGTTAAAAATTTATCCAACATTTCCGCGCGATAAACCAATTCTTCGATACCCATTACAGAATAACGTACTTCCCGACCGATATCCGCTTCTAAATCGGATACGATTTTTTTGATTTTTTCTTTATTCAAACGATCCCCGGCAATAAACAAATCCACTAAGCTTTTTTTATTATCCACAAAAACTCCGGTCAAAACCGAGCAAGCCACGTCTCCACATCTTCGAATCCCTTTTAAAATCTTACTATCAGCGGTTACGTTACATTTATCAATAATTTTTTTCAACTCTTCAAAAAAAGTAAAGCGCTTATTCACGCTATATAACTTAACCTTATTCTTTTTCTTGCTTTTTAAAAAACCAATATTTTCCAGTTTTTTTAACTCCGCTGCTGTCTGAATTGAATCAAATTTAGTCCGTTCGGCAACCTGCTTAGCTGTAAATTCATTGCCAAGGTTAAGCATCATCATCCTGATGACCCTCAGTTTCATTTTTGAACCAAAAATATACTCTAAAGCCTCTGACATAATTACTAAAACTTAAACTCTATCCAGTCTTTATTAAATATACACCATTTTTATGCTATTTTACAACCATGGTTCCCACATAATCTTTTTGCTTGATCGCCAACGCTCTTTAAATATTTTAATTTACGCGATTATAAAAATTAACCGCATTTCTTCCGGTTAAATGCGGTTAATTTATACTGATCGGATGGTTGTTTGTTTCCCAAATAATCAAGCTCGGATAAATTCAAAAGTAATGAATTACGGTTTACGCTCTTGATATTTTTTATTCTTTGAGCTTATAACCGGTTCCGGCCGGGATTAATTTCCCTAAAATAACATTTTCTTTTAAGCCCTTAAGCGGATCAACCTTGCCCAGCAATGAAGCTCGAATTAACACTTGAACCGTATGCATAAAAGAAGCGGCTGATAAAAAGCTGTTGGTAGACAATGATACTTTGGTAATGCCCAGAATCAAATTTTCTAAATTCGCTGGTTTTTTGCCTTGTTCAACCATCTTTTGATTCAACTCTTCAATGTAGTCTTTTTCCACTATGTCTCCAACTATTAATTCAGTATCCCCGGAATCTACCACTCTTTGCCTTGAATTCATCTGCTTGATAATAATTTCAATATGCTTGTCGTCAATACTTTCGCCCTGAGAGGCATAAACCTCTTGAATTTCTTTAATCACATAACGATTCAAGGCCTTGATTCCAGATAGTTTAAACAATTTTTTCAAGTCAATATGACCACTGGTCAACTGCTGTCCTGTGGTAACCGCATCCCCTTTATCCACTAAAAAAGTTGCGTTGCCCGGTACCGTATATGTCTTTTCTTCGGGTTTGTTGGTTTTTTTGTTTTTGTGCTTGCTTCGAACCGTAATCTTCATTTGTCGATTCTCTTTGGAGATATCCGTGATTTTTCCATCAAATTCGCTAATCAAGGCCTCGCCCTTAGGAGAGCGGGCTTCAAAAATTTCCTCCACTCGAGGCAAACCCGAAACAATATCTTCTCCGGCCACCCCTCCAATATGAAAAGTCCTCATAGTCAGCTGTGTGCCCGGCTCCCCGATGGATTGGGCTGCGATAATTCCCACGGCTTGTCCAATATCAACCATTCGATTACGTCCCATATCATATCCGTAACATTTTTGGCAAACTCCCCGATGAGCCTTACAATAAACCAAGGACCTCAGTTCAATCTCGCGAATATCAAGATTGCTAATCGCTTCCGCGGCCTTTTTGGTGATTATTTCTCCGCTTTCTGTAATGATTTCTTTGGTTTTAGGATTAATTATATCTTTAATCGCCACTCTGCCTTCGATTCGAACCGCAAAGTCTCCGCCAATCGCCTCGGTGTCCTCTTTGTAAAAAATTGAACCTTCTTGAGTGCCGCAATCGTGTTCAGAAATAATCACATCTTGAGCTACATCGATTAATCTTCTGGTTAAATAACCTGCGGTCGCGGTTCTTAAAGCCGTATCCGCCATGCCTTTTCGAGCTCCGTGAGATGAAATAAAGTACTCTAACACGTTTAAACCTTCCTTAAAGCTATCGCGTACTGGCAGCTCAATAATATCGCCTCTGGGATTAGCCATTAAGCCTCTCATGCCCATCAATTGTACTAAAACCGCCATAGTTCCGCGCGCTCCCGAATCAACCATGGCAAAAACCGGGCCATTAACATCGATCTCTTTTTCTACTTCCTGAGCGATTTTGTCCCGACAACTGTTCCAAATCTGAATAACTTGATTTTTTCTTTCTTCATCTGTTAACAAACCTCCAAAATATTGTTCATCAATCAATTTAATTTTGTCCTCGGCTTCTTTAATGTGTTTGCTCTTTTCTTTAGGTACCATAATGTCATTCATGCCCCAAGAAATTCCCGATTCCGTTGCCTGATCAAAACCGATATCCTTTAAACGATCAACCACTTTGGCCACCTCTGGCATTTCCATGTAGCTAAACAACTGAGCGATTAATTTTTTTAATTTCTTTTTATTCAAGTGTTCGTTAATAAAAGGCATTTGCTCGGGTAGAATCTGATTTAGTTTAATCCTTCCGGCTGTGGTTTCTAAAACCTCGCCTTGATGCAATACTCTAATCTTTTCTCGAATGCTTATTTCCCGCATTTCGTGCAAAACAATCGCTTCGTCAAAGCTAGCCACCAATTTTGGCTCTGGTTTTTTTGATTCTTCCATACCGGTCATGTAATAAATCCCCAACACCACGTCCTGAGTCGGAATAGTTATCGGCTCGCCAGTTGATGGTTTTAATAAATTATTTTTTGACAGCATCAAACTCGCGGTTTCTTGTCTAGATTTTTTTGTCAAAGGCAAATGTACCGCCATCTGATCTCCGTCAAAGTCCGCGTTAAAAGCCGCGCAAACCATTGGATGCACTTGAATTGACTTGCCTTCAATCAAAATTGGTTGAAACGCCTGAATCCCCAAACGATGCAAGGTCGGCGCTCTGTTTAACATCACTTGGTGATTGCTAATTACTTCCTCTAAAATTTCATAAGCCACCGTGTCTTCTTGTTCGATCAAACGACCGGCACTTCTAACATTATGAGCGTAACCTCTTTTAATCAATTTCTCAATGATAAATGGTTTATAAAGCTCTAACGCCATTTTTTTAGGCAATCCGCATTGATCAATTTTTAAGGAGGCGCCTACCACAATCACTGATCTGCCGGAATAATCAACTCTTTTACCCAGCAAGTTCTGCCGAAATCGTCCCTGCTTGCCTTTTAACATATCTGATAATGATTTGAGCGGTCGTTTTTGCCCGGTTGAAGCCACCACTGAAACCTGACTTCTTCTTGACGAGTTATCAAATAAAGCATCAACCGCTTCTTGCAACATGCGTTTTTCGTTACGACAAATCACTTCTGGCGCTCCAATCAATAATAATTTTTTTAAACGATTGTTTCTATTAATAATCCGCCGGTACAAATCGTTTAAATCCGAAGTGGCGAATCGCCCGCCATCCAATTGCACCATAGGTCGCAAATCCGGCGGAATAACCGGAATCACCGTGCACAGCATCCATTCAGGCCTAATTTGCGCCTTTTCCATTCCTTTCATTAAACGCAATCTTTTAAGCATTTTTTTACGATCCATGCCTTTTGATTCAGAACGTAATTTATTTTCCAGTTTTTCAATTTCCGTTTTCAAATCAATGCTTTGCAAAATCCGTTGAATTGCTTCAGCTCCAATACCGGCCTCAAACAAATGTCCGTATCTCATGGAAATCTCTCGATATTCATTCTCGGAAATCACCCTTTTTAAAACTAAAGTATTAACCAAGTCTTTGGATTTCTTTTTTTCCTTTTTTAAATCTTCGATTTCATTCTCTTTCTCCTTTTTAGTCTTGTTTGAATTCCTTATTTCTTTAATCTTGATCCGATATTCTTTATCTATTTGGTTTAGAGTATTTTGCTTTTCCTCCTGATTGATTTTTACAATAATATAGCTGGCAAAATAAATTACTTTTTCCAATTCGGAAACATTCATGTCTAGAATCAAACCAATTCTAGTTGGTGTTCCACGCAAATACCAAATATGAGCTACCGGTACCGCTAAAGAAATATGGCCCATTCTCTCTCTTCTTACGATGCTGCGCGTTACCTCCACTCCACATTTATCGCAAATTATGCCCTTATAGCGAATTCGTTTGTATTTCCCACAATAGCATTCCCAATCTTTACTGGGACCAAAAATCTTTTCACAAAACAAACCATCTTTCTCAAATCTTTGAGTCCGATAGTTTATGGTTTCTGGTTTTAAAACTTCCCCTTGTGACCAGCTTAGTATTTCTTCCGGCGAAGCTAATTTTAGCTTCATCGCCTTAAAATCGCTTACTTTATTGCCCATGAGTTAAAAAGTTAATAATCAAATATAATATTTTAGGAATTTTTTTCTGTTTCTTGCCCGGCTTCGTCTAATTCTTGTTTTTTATTCTCTTGTTTCTCCTCGGTTTGTTGTTCAATTTGCTCTGTTTCCGTCATTTTCTTTTGCTCGTTTTGCAGGTTTTGATTTTCCTGCTTGGCCAAAACTTCAATTTGCTTCTTGTTATCTTTGACCTTTTTAATAATAGCCTCTTCTTCTTTAATTTCCTGATCTTTCTCTTCCAACAGCTGAACATCCAAACATAAACCCTTCATTTCATTAACCAAAACATGTAAAGAAGTTGGCACGTTCGGACTTTGAATTTCTTCTCCTTTTACAATTGATTCATAAGCTTTAGAACGACCGAGCACGTCATCGGATTTAATGGTTAAAATCTCCTGTAGAGAATGAGCCGCGCCATAGCCTTCTAATGCCCATACTTCCATTTCTCCAAAACGCTGTCCGCCAAATTGCGCTTTTCCGCCCAAGGGTTGTTGCGTAATCAAAGAGTAAGGCCCAATCGACCGCATATGAATTTTATCTTCCACTAAATGATTGAGTTTCATAATATACATTACTCCCACATTAACTCGATCCTTAAATGGCTCTCCCGTCAATCCATTAATTACCTGGATTTTACCGTCCTGCGGTAATTTCGCCTTTTTGAGCTGTTGTGCGATCTGTTTTTCGCTCACTCCGTTTAAAACCGGCGAGGCCACTTTAAAGCCTAAAGTCTGCGCCGCCCAACCTAAATGAGTTTCCAGAATTTGGCCAATATTCATTCTTGAGGCTACTCCTAAAGGATTAAGCACCATATCAACCGGAGTGCCATCCGGCAAATACGGCATGTCTTCACGCGGTAAAATTCGAGCGATTACGCCTTTATTTCCGTGTCTGCCCGCTAATTTATCGCCTTCTTGAATTTTCCTTAACTGCGCCACGGTAATTTGAATTTGTTTGATCACTCCTGATGGCAGCTTGTCTCCTTGTTCTCTGGAAAATATTTTAATATCAACTACCTTACAGCGTTCTCCATTGGGCATATACAAAGAACTATCTTTAATGTCTCGGGATTTATCGCCAAATATAGCTCTTAATAGCCGCTCTTCCGCGGTTAAATCACTCTCGCCTTTAGGAGTAATTTTACCAACCAATATATCTCCGGCCGAAACCTCTGCACCAACTCTTACAATCCCTTCTTCATCCAAATTCTTTAACTTCTCTTCTCCGATATTGGGAATATCTCGAGTCACAATCTCCGGACCCAATCGAGTATCGCGCACATCAATAATATGATCTTCAATGTGAATCGAGCTAAAATTATCATTATGCACCAAACGCTCAGAAATCACTATCGCGTCTTCAAAGTTGTAACCCTTCCAAGGCACGAAAGCAACCAACACGTTTTGTCCTAAAGCCAGTTCTCCGTTATCGGTCGAGGCTCCATCTGCTAAAAGTTGTCCTTTTTTAATCGAATCGCCAATCGCCACGGCTGGAATCTGACTAATACAAGTAAAGGCATTGGATTTAGTAAAAGTATGCAGCTCGTAAAGATGTTTTTTGCCTTTTTTATCTTTTATCATAATATGATCGGCATCTGCTTCTACCACTTTTCCATCCTGTTCAGCTAAAACTACCTGTCCGGAGTCGGCTGCCGCTTTGTCTTCAATACCGGTGCCCACAGTCGGCGCCTGAGGCTTTATACAAGAAACTGCCTGCCTCTGCATGTTTGAACCCATTAAAGCTCTATTAGCGTCATCATGTTCTAAAAAAGGTATTAAAGAGGTTGCGATACTGACTACTTGTTTTGAAGATATGTCCACATAATCGGCTTTTTCTGCCGGAATCAACGTAGCTTCCCCTTTTACTCTGGCCTGGAGCTTGTCTTTTTCAAAAAATCCTTGATCATCGATTGGTGTTCCGGCCTGAACAATATTGTATTTTTCTTCTTCGGCAGCGGTTAAGTAATCAACCTGTTCGGTGATTTTCACTTTTCCGTTTTTACTCTTTTGTACTTTTCGATAAGGAGTTTCCAGAAATCCATATTCGTTTACCCGAGCGTAACAAGCCAAATGAGTCACCAAACCAATATTCGGCCCCTCGGGAGTTTGAATCGGACAAATTCTACCGTAATGACTTTGATGCACATCTCGCACCTCAAAGCTGGCTCTTTCGCGTGTTAAACCGCCTGGCCCCATGGCAGACAACCTTCTCTTGTGTTCCAATTCCGCTAACGGATTGACATGATCCATGTATTGAGAAAGCTGGGAGCTGGCAAAAAACTCTTTCACCACCGCTGCTACCGGTCTGGAATTTATAAGCTGCCCCGGCATTACCGTTTCTAAATCGCAAGTGCTCATTCTGTCTTTAATGTTTCTTTCCATCCGAGCAAAACCGATTCTTAGCTTATTCTGCACCAACTCGCCAACGGATTTCACTCTTCGATTGCCCAAATGATCAATATCATCCGCTTTCGCTTTCGGATCATTATTCAATCTGATTATTTCTTTAATTGTGTTAATCAAATCCTCTTTGGTTAAAGTAGTCTGCTTTTTATCGCTTTTCTGTTTCTGCTTTAAACGAGCATTCATCCTATATCGGCCTACTCTGGATAAATCATAATAATTTTCATCAAAAAACATGCCGTCGATCATTTGCTTGGCATTTTCTTCCGTGGCCATATCTCCTGGCCTAATTCGTTTATAAACTTCTTTATAGCCTTCGCCTCGATTGCTAGAAATGTCTTTTTTCAAGGTTTCCTCAATGTACTTAACCTCGGCCGTATCCACATCCTGAAACAAGCTTGTAATTTCTTTGTTGGAAGAATACCCGAATACTCTAACCAAAGCTGTTACTGGCACCTTTCTTTTCCGGTCAATTTTTACCGAAATCGTATCATTGGAGTCGGTTTCAAATTCTAGCCAAGCGCCTCTATTAGGTATCACTTTGGCTCCAAATAAATTCCGCCCTTTAAATTGCCGAACCGTAAAAAAAACCCCCGGAGAGCGGATTAACTGAGAAACCACCACTCTTTCAACTCCATTAATAATAAAAGTTCCGCTTTTGGTCATTAGCGGAAACTCGCCTAAATATATTTCCTGCTCTTGTTCTTTTTTCAACTGTTTATTCTGTAAAACCACCCGCATACGTATCGGCGCTTCATAAGAAATGTTTCTTTCTTTAGCTGTTCGTTCATCATATTTGGGTTCATCCAAGTAAAAACTCTTAAAATTCAGATCCAAATTTTTTCCGGTATAATCAGAAATTGGAGAAATTTCTTCCAATAGTTCCTGAATACCTTGTTTAATTAACCAATCATAAGCTTTTTTTTGTACTTCGATTAAATCAGGCAGGGAATAAACCTTGCCGATTCGGTTTAAAAATTTTCTTTTTCTAAGACTGGACTGGCTGCTAAAGCGTGATTTCAATTTCAGTTTCTTGTTGGAGGTTTTTTCAGACATATGTTTTAAAATATTAAATTTTAAATATTTAAAGAATTTACGCGTTTGGTAATTTAATTTAATTACTAGCGTCATCCAATAAAACCGGCGTTCTCAACAAGTTGCTGGTTTTTAATCCATACTGTCTGTCTTCTTTCACCAAACTCAATCTGATTTAAAAAGCCCAAAGCAAGGGAATACAAAAACGCCCTTGCCCGTTAAGGTTGCTCGATAAATTTAAACTTGATAAATAATTGCCACTGCGTAAAGAGATTTATTTTTATAATCTAAAATTAACATAGTTTTTTTATTTGTCAAGCAACTCCTCGGTAACTCTAAAACTTAAATCTTGCTTTAAAAAATTATCGCGACAATAAGGAATAACCAATTTTTTAACTCGCCACCTGCCAAATAATAACCGCTATAATAATTCTGTAAATCACAAAAACATAATAACCTCTTTTCTGTAAATACTTAAGCATATACTTGATTGCCAAGAAGCCCGTTAAAGCCGAAACAAAAATTGCTACCGACACCGCCACCATGTTTATCTGCTTCAAAGCATACAATTTTGGCAATTGTACCAAACTTGCCCCGGCTATAATGGGAATGGAAAGCAAAAAAGAAAACTTGGCTGCTTGTTTTCGACTCAACCCCAAAAACAATCCGGCGGTTATGGTTATTCCCGATCTAGAAGTACCCGGCACCAAAGCCAAAGCTTGCGCTATGCCAATTAAAACCGCTTTACCTAAAGTTAATTTTTTATTTAATTTAATTTTATTGTTTTTTGCTTTACTGGTTACATCCGCGATCAAAAGCAAAATTCCATAACCGACTAATGCTCCGGCCACGATAATCGGCGTTCTGGCATAGTTCTCAATTAAATCATCAAGCAAAATCCCGGCCAACGCTCCTGGTATCGTGGCAATCGCCATCAAATAAAAAAAATTTCTTTCTTGTCTGTGTTTTTTTTGGTCTTTAAGTTGCCACAATCTTTTCCATCTTTTAATCAGCTCCTTGCGAAAATAATAAACAACCGCAAGCAATGTTCCAAAATGCAAAGCCGTGTCCAGCGCTAAATCACTATCTCCAACCGATTCAAGGTTTAAATTAAAAAGCTGATGAGCGATAACCAAATGCCCGGATGAAGAAATCGGTAAAAACTCTCCCAAGCCTTGAATTAAACCTAAAATTAAAGCATAAAGTATTTCAATCATTAATTTTTTCAAAATTTAGCAAAAATTTTTCTTATTCTGGTTTTAGCTTTCGTAAAATTGTCCAATTTGACAATTGTTGACTGGTCTGTAAATAACAAAAATCATCGGTGCCGCCATGAGCTGATTGCCTTTCTTCTCCATCATGATTTAATATTTTTTTTATTCGAACGGTTTTCAAATCATCAACACTAATAGCCTCCACCCGCTCTCCTAAGTTAACCGCATTATGAATATAACATTTATAGTTATTATCCTCCACTTTTTCGGCGAATTCTGGTTCGGTTAGTTCTGCCACCATTTGATAATCGCTTCTGTTTCCGGAATCGGAAAAATTCTGAATCTGAGGATCTTGACCCAAGGCAAAACCGGTTGTGTATTGTCGATTGCCTAATTTATCAAACTCGGCCAAGGCTTGCTTGATTATATTCTTTCTTTGTGCTGGCGTCGCATCTAAAACCTGTTTGTAATATTTTACCACAGTTACCAAATAATACAGAGATTTATTTCGCCCTTCAATTTTAAGGCAATCTATTCCGGCTTTTCTAAACCGTTCCAAATATTCAATCAAACACAAATCTTTGCTATTTAAAATATATGTTTCTTGATTGTTTTGTTCAAGTTGAAATTTTGCTTGAGTCTGTTTCTTTTTTTTAGATTTATTGCTTTGTTCAAGTTCAACTGTCAACCGATTTGTCAATTTCCAAGGCCAACGACAGGGTTGGGTGCAATTACCCTTATTAGCGCTTTGTTGATTGATGTATGCTGATAAAAGACAGCGGCCGGAATAAGCCATGCACATCGCTCCGTGTCCAAAATACTCAAGTTCCAATTTTTTAGTTTGATTTTTAATTTCTTTGGCCTCTCGCAAACTGGTTTCTCGCGCTAAAATAATTCTGTTTACTCCTTGTTTTTGCCAAAAATTAGCCGCTTGAATATTTAAACAATTAGCCTGAGTAGATAAATGAATTGGCAGGTTCTTGATTATTTTTTTGGTTAAAACCAATATTCCGGGATCCGCCAAAATCAACGCATTTGGCTTTAATTGCGCTACTATTTTTAAATGTTTTTCAATCAAGGGCAGTTCTTGATTGTGAGGATAAATATTTAATGTTAAATAAATTTTTTTGTCCAGCTTTTTTGTATATTCAATGCCTTTTTTTAGGTCTTTAAGGTTAAATTGATTTGCTCTGGCTCCGCGCAAAGAAAAAGCCGGCATCCCACAGTAAACCGCATCCGCTCCGTAATGCAAAGCATACTTGAGTTTTTTTAAACTACCGGCTGGTGCTAATAACTCCATTTTTGTTTTTTATCGTTTACTCTCTTAAACTCCTTGCCAAATTCTTAACTGTTATTAAGTCATATTTTATTCAACCTCAAATTTCTCAACCACCCCGCCACTGCTAATTTCTTCAACTCGATGAATCAATACTTGATACTTGGTTTTAGGTAAGTTGGAAATTTCTAACTCCAAGCATTGAAATTGACCCGAATCTGAACAATTTTGTTCACAAAAATTTTCCAAAATATAAACATTTAAAGATTTACCGCTTTTTTTCACCACCACCTCTTTAAACTCGCTTCCATAACTATTAATTTTGATGGCTGGTTTCAATTTTAATCGATCAGCTTCCAACCATTCATATTCAGATTTTTCCTCACTGCAACTTTGGCTTGTGTCTTTTAAATTATATTTCCAAGATAGTTTACCCTCGGCCGTTTCTTGCTCCTCTTCCGTCCAACAACCATTCAAAAAAAATAAGCAAAGTATGATAATCCAAAATTTAAAAATCGTTCTCATGAAGGCTGCTTGTTTTAATCTAGAAATTACGCCTACAAAAATTTGTAAAGCGCGCCAAAATTTTTATAAAACGAGTTAAACACACATTTGGTTAAAACTCAAAATTTTACCTAAACACTTGCCAAATGCGTAAAATCAGTCATCATTAATGCTTTTCAAGTTTATCAAAAACAAGCTAACATAAATTAACAAAAAATCAAATTTGTTTATTCGCTAATATATTGCTCAATATCATTAATTTTTACCCGCTCCTGTCTCATACTATCTCGATCTCTAATAGTCACCGTTTTGTCCTTCAAGGTGTCAAAATCAACTGTAATGCAATATGGGGTGCCGATTTCGTCTTGTCTGCGATACCGTTTTCCAATATTGCCATGATCGTCAAACTCCAAAACAAATCTATTTTTTAAAGAATCAAAAATTTGTTTAGCTTTTTTTACCAATTCCGGCTTATTCTTAAGTAAAGGGAAAATCGCCGCTTTAATCGGCGCGATGTGTTTAGGAAATTTCAATACCACTCTTTCGCCTTGTTCAACCTTTTCTTCCCGATAAGCAGCCAAAAGCGCCACCAAGATAGTACGGTCCATACCAAAAGTCGGCTCAAGCACATGTGGAATATAACGCCGATTCTTGACCGGATCAAAATACTCAAGCTTTTCATTGGAAAATTTTGAGTGCTGACTTAAATCAAAATCGGTTCGATTCGCTAACCCGAACAGTTCTTTAAAACCAAAAGGAAAGCGATACTCAATGTCAACGGTTTTCTTAGAATAATGAGATAATTTGGCTTTTGGGTGCTCGTATCGCCGCAGATTCCTTTTTTCAGCCCCCACTTCCAGAATAAATTCCTCTTGTTGATCCAACCACTGATCGTAAATTTTTTTCCATTCCATTTTCGGATCGATAAAATATTCAATTTCCATCTGCTCAAATTCTCTCAACCGAAATGTAAAATTACCGGCCACGATTTCATTGCGAAAAGCCTTTCCGATTTGAGCAATACCAAACGGAATTTTTACCCGCATGGAATCTAGAATATTTTTAAATTCAACAAAAATTGCGCCCGCGGTTTCTGGTCTTAAATAAACTTCACCTTCAATTCCATTCATTTTGGTTTCAAACATCATATTGAAATCTCGCGCCTCAGTCCAATCAAAAGCTCCGCATTCGGGACATTTTGCTTTAAGTTCTTTTAGTGTCTGGGTCATTCTTTCCAGCTCTCCTTCCATATCTTCACCGGTTAGTTCTTCAACTAAATGATCAGCCCGGAATCTTTTTTTGCACTTTTTGCAATCCACCATGGCATCGCTAAAACCCGTAGTATGACCCGAGGCTTCCCATAATTTTGGATGGAGTATAATCGGTCCGTCAATCCCTACCATATCGGCTCGATCCTGAACAAATTTTTTCCACCATAGTTTTTTTAAATTATTTTTTAGCTCCACTCCATAAGGTCCGTAACTGTAAGCGTTAGCAAAACCCCCATAAACCTCGCAGGCTGGGAAAATAAAACCGCGTCGCTTGCAAAGACCGGTTAATTTTTCCATGGTTACCTGTTCGGTTAGTTTCTGTTTCGACTTCTTAACTGTTTTGAAATTTTTTTTGGCCATTTTTTTTATTTAATTAATTAATTGATAGCATCCCCCAAAAACAAGGATAAGTCTTTTTTTCACATAAAAAATTAATCTTAATTCTGGTTCCATCAAAAAAAGCTCGTCCCGAATATTTTTTTATTTAAAATATTCGGGACGAGCTTTTAACCCGCGGTTCCACCCGACTTCAGGTTATTTTTTTATGATTAATTAATAACCCGCTCTTTTTAATTTTAGAACAAACGTGTTTGATCAGCAATCTCGCTCACTAACCATTATGATTCATTAAAACACTATTGTACCTAGAAAAAGGAGCCAATCCCTTTTTCTTTTGTCAAGACCGTTACCCAAAATAACGAAGTAATTAAGCTCTGGTTTCTTGTTCAAACTTACCAAAAATAGCCCCTGCCAATAATCGCAACAATTATTTTATTGGATAACTATCCCTTGAAAATCAAAATAGCAAAAACAATTGTTGTTTGCAAGCCCCACAACAGCGTTAAACGTAGACTACCGCGTCTTTTCAAAAACCATATCTTTTTTAATAACGATAATGCTCTGCTTTATAAGGACCCTTTACATCCACTCCGATATACTTGGCCTGTTCTTTGGTTAATCGGGTCAACTTCGCGCCCAAATTTTTTAAATGATAGCGAGCCACTTCTTCATCTAATTTTTTACTTAATCTATAAACATCAATTTGACGCTTTGGATTTCGCCATAAATCAATTTGCGCCAACACTTGATTAGCAAAAGAATTTGACATTACAAACGAAGAATGACCGGTAGCGCAACCTAAATTCACTAAACGCCCCTGCGCTAAAAGCAAAATTGATCTTCTTGTGGCAAAAGTATATTGATCAACTTGCGGTTTAATATTTTTAATTTTCACAGTCTTGTCATTATTTAAGCGATCCACTTGTATTTCATTATCAAAATGACCAATATTGCAAACCACCGCGTTATCTTTCATCTTTTTCATGTGCTCCAAAGTGATAACGTCGCGATTGCCGGTTGCGGTTACAAAAATATCCGCCTCCCGCGCTACTTGCTCCACGGTTTTTACTTCATAGCCCTCCATCGCGGCCTGTAAAGCGTTAATTGGGTCAATTTCCGTCACCACCACCTTGGCTCCAAAGTTTCTCAATGCTTGCGCCGAACCCTTGCCCACATCGCCATATCCACAAACAACTGCTTTTTTCCCGGCAATCATCAAGTCAACTGCTCTCTTGATACCGTCAATCAAAGATTCTCGACAACCATAAAGATTATCAAATTTAGATTTCGTCACTGAATCATTAATGTTAATCGCCTGAAACAGTAATTTCTTGGCGTCTCTTAATTCGTAAAGTCGATGCACTCCGGTTGTTGTTTCCTCTGAAACTCCGATCAAATCCTGTTTTATTTTCCGCCAATACCGATTATCCTCATTATAAATCTTGGCCAACCGCTTCATTAATTCCTGATAATCCGCCCCTGCTCTTTTATAACCTTTTTGTAGCAATTTTGGATTTTTTTCCACCTCGACTCCCCGATGTACCATTAAGGTAGCATCTCCCCCATCATCAACAATCAAATTTGGCCCTTTGTTTTTACCAAAATCAAAAGCTTTGCTTAAACAACTCCAGTAATCTTCAAGACTTTCATTTTTCCAGGCAAAAACCGGAATTTTTGCTTTGGCAATCGCGGCTGCCGCTTGATCTTGAGTGGAATAAATATTGCACGAACTCCATCGCAATTGAGCCCCAAGCGCGGTTAATGTTTCAATCAAAACCGCTGTTTGAATAGTCATATGTAAAGATCCGGTAATTCTTGCCCCTTTTAGAGGTTTGCTTTTTTCAAATTCTTTTTTTATACCCATCAAGCCGGGCATTTCTTTTTGAGCCAATTCAATTTCTCGTCGACCCAATGGCGCTAATTCAATGTCTTTGATTTCATAGTTCATTATTTTTCTATTTTAATAATAAATTCAATAATTTTTTAGGGTTCTTTATAAATTTTATAATTCTGTCCGCCCATTGTCTCCACGTTCAAAGCTCCCAAGAATGCTCCGTACTCGGCGGCTTTTTGCAAATTCCAATTACTTATAATTCCCTTAATCAAGCCGGCCCGGAACGCATCGCCGGCTCCGGTTGCCTCAACTAATTTTTTTGGTTTGCGCGGCTTAACTTTAATCTTTTGTTTTTGATTGTAAATCCACGCGCCTTTTTCCGCCTGAGTCTCAATTACCCACTTTACTCCCAAATTCAAAATATCTTTGATTGTTAAATCGTATAAATTCTTAAATTGTTTGATTTCGATTTCATTACCGATTACAATATCTGAACATTTTAAACATTTCTTGAGATTTTGTTTGTTAAACGAAATAGATAATTCCTGACCCGGATCAAATATGGTTACTGCTTGACTGTTGCATAATTGATCAAATTCTTGTAAATGTCGAGTCAAAGAACGACCATTGCCTGGCGAAAAAATCCCTACTTTAATTTGCTGAAAATCCTGATCATTTAAAAAATCGCTTAATTTGATCTTTTGTAAATAAGATGTGGCATTAGGCTGAAAAATCCCAATCTGTTCCTGATTTTGATCGCTTATTCCATAATAAGTAGCGCAAGTTACTCTATTTTTAACTTTTACTGTTCGATAATCAATTTTTAGCTTTTCCAAGTGTTTCTTATATTCAAAATCAAAATCATAGCCTACGCAACTGATTAAAACTACCTGCTCTCCATTTAAAGCCAATCCGTAAGCAATATTGCCGGCAGTGCCACCCGGAAACCTTTTTTTATTTTGAGCGGTTAACATTAAGTTTAAATTTTCAATTTGTCCGTTCTTGACAATAATCTCGTTTCGAATCCTTCCGTTTACTTTAAAAATTTCATCATAAACAATAGATCCCACCACTAAAACTTTTTTTTTCATTAAGATTTATTACCGTTTTAAAACAATAAAAAACATAAATTTACATACTCATCTTACCAAATTTGATATTTAATTTAAAATTCTGTAAAATTTCAATTATATAAGAAAAAAAGGTTAACTTTTAATCCTTGAAAATTCTAGTAAAATTAAAACTAAAATTTTCCTGAGTTTGATTTTAAATAACAATCAAGACATAAGCTCTTGGGAAAATCAAAAACTATGCTAATGAAATTACCTGAAAGGACAAATAAAAGGCAAATAAAAATTACCTAAATGGGGCTTTTCGACTTTATTGATCAAGCGCAAAACGAAGCAGTTGGCATCGACATCGGCACCTCCGCCATCAAAGCGGTACATTTAGATATTTCCAACCGGCCAACCTTTAAAAACTTTGCCATAGCCCGCCTCAAAAAAGGTTCTATCCAAACCTCCAATCAAATTATTGCGGGTAAACAAATCTCAAATATTTTAAGCTTTGCCTTGGCAAAAAGCAACATTAAATGCAAAAGCGCTTCCTTTTCAGTACCCAACTTTTCAACTTTCATCTCGTTTGTAACCATTCCAAAAGTTGACAAAGAACAACTGCCCGCCCGTTTGGAGCAAGAAGCCAAAAAGTTTATCCCGGTACCGCTTTCTGAAGTTTCTCTGGGTTGGGAAATTATTCGCGATCGCAACCAAAAAAAATTTTTGGAAATGAACTCTGGTGGGAAAACCATGAAAATTTTAATCATGGCTATTTCCAATGATACCATCTCTAAATACGAAACCATTGCCAAGGGTTCCAAGCTTAACCTTACTTCTATTGAAGCAGAGACCATGTCGTTAATCCGCTGTTTAATCGGCGGCGCTGACCGGAAAAACACCATTTTAATCCTGGATATTGGTTCACGCATTTGCAATATCCTGGTAGTTTCTCGGGGCTATCTCAAAGGTAGCCGCAACATTGATGTTGGCGGCGGTGATATTACCAAAGCTATTTCCCGAAGTCTAGGCGTTGATATGGTTCGCTCTGAAGCTCTTAAAAAAGAAGGCGGCTTGGAAGATTCCCGAATTAAAGATTTAATCAAACCGGTGCTGGGCCGCATCGCTCAAGAATCAAAAAGAATGATCCAAACCTATAATCAAAAAAATCCCAACAATCCGGTCCAAAAAGTTCTAAGCGCGGGCGGTACTGCCAAGCTCAAAGGTTTTGAAGCGTTCTTAAAGCAAGAACTGTCCTTGCCAATTCACCCCGGAGATCCTTGGAGCCAGATCAATTTTTCCAGTGAACAAGAACCGATTTTGCGCAGTTTTCAAGACGAGCTAGCTGTCAGCATAGGCTCAGCTTTAAATGGTTATAAGAGTTAAACTAAAATTTTTGTTTGGCTTATTTCTTGTTCTTGAAAGCCTGCCATTGCTTGTTAAAATCTGGATTTTTCAACACTTGTTTCAAGTCGCCTTTACACACAATCTTACCCTGCTTAAAATAATAGATATAGTCAAAAAACTCTAACAAATGCAGCCGGTGAATTGAGGATAAAATCGTATTATTGCTAAACTCCTGAAAAATATTCCGATAAATTTTCAATTCATTGGCGCTGTCCACACTGCTAGTCGGCTCGTCCATTAATAAAATCAAAGAATCGCTATCGATAACATTCGGCTCCTTTTTTTCACGCATAAAAGCCAAAATTCCGCGAGCCAGAGCTAAACGCTGCTTCTCCCCTCCGCTTAACGACACGCCTTTTTCCATCACATCGGTATGTAAGCCTTTTTTTAATCTCTGAACCACCTCCTCAAAACAAGCCAATTTAACCGCTCTTTCTAAACAATCATCCTTAACCTCAACACCCATATTAATATTGTATTTGATTGTATTTTGAAAAATCTCTGGATCTTGTGGAATCATGGTTGTGCTTGCTCGTAAATAATCAAGATTATTCGCAATTTTTTTGCCGTCCACCCAAAATTCAGCTTGTTTTGGCTCGTACAAACCGCGTGTTAAATTCAAAAGCGTACTTTTACCCGAGCCGCTCTTACCAACCAAGGCGATTTTCTCCCCTCTCTTGATTTTAAAATTCAAATTCCTTAAATGTTTAATTTTTTTTCTTTTTTCCGGCTCGTCATAAGAAAAATCCAGATTTTTAATTTCAATTTCCTGCCAATCGTTATCAAGAATCAGTTTCTGCTTTTTTTGTACTAATTTATTATAATCTCGATTAAATACTTCGGCTTCCTCAACCGCTGAATTCCACTCGATTAATTCTCCGTATTGCCAAGCAAAATTAAAAAAAGTCCCGCCAATACTTTCCAAATAACGATATAAAGCGAACAAAGTACCAATCATAATCGCTCCTTCCTGGTTCAGCTGAAAATTAGCGTTTAATAACAGTACCGCGACCATCAATATTTTAATCATCATGCTAACCATAAACCATTTACTCTCATTAACAATAATATTTTTTCGATATCGTTTATAAGGTTTTAAGGCTCGACCCTTTATTTCTTTTGAAGCCATCTTTTTTACTCGCAAAGTAATCACGGTTACTATATTGGTTAAGTAGTCATGAATACCCGCCGCCAAATAATTTTCTTTTCTATAAACCTGTTTGTAGCCTTTAATCAGATACTTATCAAATTGGACAATAAAAACAATCACCAAAACCGCGGTAATAAAAGCGGCCAGCCCGGCGGTCTGATAATAAAAAGTTAAAATAACAAAAGAACCGATTAGTCTTATTATGTTTTCAATAAACATAAACAACACTCCGGAAAAATAAAACAAACTTTCACTGGCTTTTTTAATTTTATCAATCGTATCCCCGCTGTGATGGTCAATATGCCATTTAACCGGCATATCAAGGAGTTTATCAAACAAGTTCTGCCGGTATTCTTTCCGCACAAAAAAAGCGTTTTTCTGTTCAAGAAAACGAGAAGTGCCATGAAACAACCAAAACACCAGAGTCAAAAGCAACAGCAATAATAAATTTTTAGCAATATAATCAAAAAGATTTGGATCGCTTGTGGAAAACTGGATGTTATTAAAAATCCGGCCAATGATGATGGGCTGTAATAATGTTACTAAGTTAGCCAGCATCGCGAAAACAATAAAAACCACCACTCTTTTGCGAGAGCCTCGAGAAAACTGCCACATTTTACTAAACAAATTTACAAAAGGATTCTTCTTTACCATTCTTATTTTATAAAATCAAAAAAACAATAACTCCATACTATCATTTTGTTGTATTCATGCCAATTTCAGCGAATATTAATTTTTGCTTTATTTTTTTTCTCAAATATAATACTCTATGGATATATCTTTTTAACAATTAGTTGTTATTTTAAATATGACCAAACCAAAAACTCAATCAAAAAAACGCCTGGTCAAAAAAAAATACCTTAAAAGGTTGGCGATTTTAATTAAAAAAACCAATTACAAAAAATGGTTTTTTCTGTTTTTAAAAATCGGTTTAATCTCAGCTGCTTTAGGAATCATTTGCGTGATTGGAGTTTATGTTTATTTTTCCAAGGATTTAGTCGATCCCAGCCACGCTCACGAACGTAAAATTTCCCAATCCACAAAAATTTTTGATCGTACCGGGGAAGTACTGCTTTACGAGATGCACGGCGAAGAAAAAAGAACCGTCATTCCCTTCCAAGAAATGCCCGATTATGTCAAACAAGGCGCCATGGCCGCTGAGGATAAAAGATTCTATTCTCATATTGGCGTAAATTTCAAATCTATAATCAGAGCTGCTTTGGCAAACATTCAAAAGCGAGCAAAAGTTCAAGGAGCCTCAACTATTACCCAACAGTTTGTTCGCAATGCCTACTTAACTCCGGAAAAAAGAATAGTGCGCAAAATCAAAGAGGTTATTCTTTCCCTTGAATTGGAAAGACGCTATACCAAAGATGAAATTCTTCAAATGTATCTCAACCAAATCCCTTTCGGGGGTAATGCTTATGGTATAGAAGCCGCGGCTCAGTCTTTTTTTGAAAAAAACGCCAAAGATTTAACCCTGGATGAAAGCGCCATGCTAATTGCTTTGGTTAAGGCCCCTACTCGGTTTTCTCCCTACGGCAATAACACCGAAAGACTGATTGAACGCCGAGACTGGATTATTAATGAAATGCGCCTGGATGGCTACATCACCGCCGAACAGGCCAAGCAAGCCGAGCAAATAGACACTCTTGCCAAAATTAAACCTCTTAAAGATGACATCAAAGCGCCTCATTTTGTTATGTATGTTCAACAAGTTTTAGTGGATCAGTACCAATACGATGAAGAATTTATCAAAAGCGGCGGCTTAAAAATCTACACCACTCTTAACTGGGAAATGCAACAAACAGCCGAAGAAATTGTTAAAACAAGGGTTGAAGAGAACAAAACCAAAATCAATGCTCATAACGCCGCTTTAGTGGCTATTGACCCTAAGACCGGATATGTTTTAGGCATGGTTGGTTCCCATGATTATTTTGACGTTGAATCGGATGGTAATGTTAATGTGGCTATTCGAGGCAACCAGCCCGGCTCCTCATTTAAGCCCTTTGCCTATGCCACGGCTTTTGCTAAAGGTTACCTACCGGAAACCCTGGTTTATGATGTCAAAACCAATTTTAAAGTCCATGAAAGCGAGCCTGATTATATTCCTCAAAACTATGACGGCTCTTACAAAGGGCCGGTTAAACTCAAAGACGCTCTAGCTATGTCGCTAAACATCCCGGCTGTTAAAACTCTTTATTTAGCCGGCATTGATGATACTATCGCCACAGCCGAAGCCATGGGCATCACTACTCTAACCCAACGCAACCGCTATGGTCTAGCTCTTGTGCTTGGAGGAGCCGATGTTACTCTTTTAGAAGAAACCGGCGCTTTTGGCGTTTTTGCTAATGACGGAATCAAACAAGACAAAAAAGTGATTCACAAAATTGAAGACGCTAACGGCAAAATCATTAAAGAAACCCCTTCGGATATGGGAAAAAGAGTTTTAGCCGCTCAGGTAGCCCGCCAAATTAACGACTGTTTATCCGACAATTCGGCTCGTTCTCCTGTTTTTGGCAATCATAGCGATTTATATATTTCTGGCAAAAAAATCGCTGCTAAAACCGGAACCACTCAAGACTATCGCGATGCTTGGACTGTAGGTTATACTCCGGAGCTGGTGGTTGGAGTTTGGGTGGGTAATAACTATAACGAACCCATGAGCGAGGGCGCCGGCGGGATCGTGGCCGCCGCCCCTCTTTGGCATGACTTCATGGAAAGCTATATCGATCATTATTCGAACACGAATTTTATCGCTCCACAAAAAGAGGAAATCAAAAAACCCATGCTGGGCGGTTATCAAGAAAGTTCAGTCACTCTAGAAATCGATAAAGATTCCGGTTTGATCGCAAGCGATGATTGCAAAGACAAATACACCCGAGAAGTTACTTTTACCAAAAGCCACTCTATTCTTTATTACGTTGACCGAGAAAACCCGACCGGTCCCATTCCCGAGGATCCTGAAGACGACCCTCAATTTGAAAACTGGGAAAAAGGCGTCAAAGCCGTGGCCAAAAAAGACAAGCATATTAAAAACATTGATGATCTTCCAGATCCGGACAAACGTGGTTGTGACGGAGATGAGGAGGATGACTGATAAAAAATCGGTATCGAGTTCAGCAAACAAACCAAACTTGACCAAACTTAATTCACGCTTTTTGCGCTTTTTATGCTTAAATCTTAAAATCTGGTTGCTTTCTTAATTAAAACTGGCTATAATTACAACTATTCAAACAATAAAATACCTGCTTGTCGCGCTAAGCAATTAATCAAAATTCATGCTAACCTCGAAAGATATTAGCCAAATTAAAAACAAACTCATTAGCCAAAAAAAGGAAATCGAACAGCAGCTTCAAGCCTTTGCTGACAAAGATGAAAATATCAAACATAACTACAAGGCTCGCTTTCCCGACTATGGGCGCAAAGCCGAAGATAACGCCGAAGAATTTGAAAGCTATGAAAACGCGGTCGCGCTTGAACATCAGCTTGAACAAGAACTCAAAAAAATCAACATTGCTTTAGATAAAATCATCAACGGTAAAGATTACGGAGCCTGTGAAAAATGCGGCGCTACTATCAAACCTGAACGTCTTAAGGCCCGCCCTCAAGCTCAAAAATGTTTGCAATGCAAAAAAGGCTAACCAATCAATCTCCAAAACTTTTTAAATACTTATTTTTTTCAACTCTGACCGGTCCCTTTGTCCTTGACCAAATCTTCAAATTTCTGGTTAGAAAAAAAATACTTGGTCTTAATACGGTTTGCAACTCCGGCATCGCCTTTGGTTTGCAGTTTAACCATGAACTAAACCGCTGGCTTATTATTGGCTCCAATATCATGGTTTTGGCTATGCTTGTTTATTTTATTAGTCAACCTAAAAACTTTCTTGTTAAAAAAAGATTCAACTTTTATTTTGTTTTAATTATCATTTCCGGCGCCCTGTCAAATTTACTTGACCGCTTGTTATTCGGTTGCGTGCTTGATTATCTGGATCCTAAAATTTGGCCGGTTTTCAACTTAGCCGATGCTTTTATCACCGCCGCCGCTATCTTATTAATTTTCTTCAACGCTTTTTCAAAAAGTCAATCCAAAAAACAATAGATTTTCATCTCTTTTTTAAACAAATTTTAGAATTAATTTGTTAGTCTTTTGAATATTCTAGTGCTTAAGCATTTAGAAAGATTAAAAAAATTAATAGTGCTTGTTTATTCAACAATAAATCCTAAAAAGATAAGGCGCTAATCTCAAATTTATATAGTAAAACTTAATCCGTTATTTATGATCCTCACTTTTTATGTTTTCTCAACTTAAATCTTTTGTACTAACCGGTTTGGATTGTCGCCAAATCGAAATCGAAACCGACAGAACCAACGGTATGCATTGCTTTAATATTGTAGGATTAGCTGATACGGCAGTAAAGGAAAGCAAAGAGCGAGTTAATGCCGCTATTAAAAACAGTGGCTTTAAACCGCCTTATCATTTTGGCCGCCTCACGGTTTCGCTAGCTCCTTCAAATTTACGCAAAACCGGTGGTGGTTTAGATTTGCCAATTGCTATTTCCATCCTGGAAGCTACCGGACAAATCCCTAGTCTTGAGCCAAAAAGCATCTTTATTGGCGAGTTATCCTTAAACGGAACCCTAAGAAAAACCAATGGCATATTACCTGTGGTTATCGAAGCAGCGGAAAAAAATTTCCAAAAAATCTTTTTACCCTGGGCCAACGCTCAAGAAGCAGCCATCATCAAAGGCATTGAAGTTGTGGCTCTAAAATCACTAACCGACTATTTCACGTATTTAAACGGAAAACTCCAACCGTTTAAGCCGACTCCAACCAAACCGATTAAAAACACCATCAATACTGATCATGACTTTTCCAATATCAAAGGCCAGGAAAAAGGCAAACGCGCACTGGCAATCGCCGCGGCAGGCGGTCATAATCTATTATTTAACGGTCCGCCCGGTACCGGTAAGACCTTTTTAGCCAAAGCCCTGCCTTCCATTTTACCTGCTTTATGTTTTCAAGAAAAACTTGAAGTCACTAAAATTTACTCAATTGCTGGCTTATTACCCACTGAACACCCTATTATTGAAAACCGGCCTTTCCGAAGCCCCCACCATACCGCTTCAACCGCGGCCTTGGTGGGCGGGGGCTCCAAAATTACTCCCGGTGAAATAACTTTATCTCACCGAGGAGTTTTATTTCTTGATGAAATTCTAGAATTTCCGCAAAAAACCCTTGATAGCTTACGTCAGCCCCTAGAGGATCGTGTTATCAGTATTTCTCGTTCAAGCGGCACCGTCACCTTTCCGGCTAATTTTATTCTTATCGGCGCTATGAATCCGTGTCCTTGCGGTTATCTCACAGACCCCGATCGAGAATGCGTCTGCAATCCCTACACCGTAGCAAAATACAAAGCCAAACTTTCCGGGCCGGTTATTGATCGCTTTGATCTGTTTTTAGAAATCAATCCGGTAAATTACCAAAAACTCAAATCTCAACCCGATCAACAGTTAACACATACAATTAAAAAGCAAATTAAACTAGCAAAAGCCATGCAAAAACAACGCTTTCAAACAACTCAAATCTATTCCAATAGCGAAATGCCTCTCAAATTAATCGAACAACATTGCCAACTAGATCAAATCAGCAATCAAATGCTTAAAAAAGCCATTTCTGTTTTTAAGCTTTCCACTCGCTCGTATTACAAAATTCTTAAAATAACTCGCACCATTGCTGATCTAGAAAATAGCTCCTTAATTAAAAAACAGCACTTGGCCGAGGCCCTGCAATACCGCAAGTATGAATAATAATCATTTTTATTAATAACAATATTAGAGTAATCAAAGATCCTTGTTTTGTGTTGTGTTTTAATGCAAAAAAGTTTAATATAATGACTATATTTCAAATTTCGTCTTTATTGGGTAATAGTCTCTTATATTAAACCTACCTATTCTATGAGAATCGCTATCGATATCAGAAAAATCGGCCGGCGTCAAACCGGAGATGAAACTTATATCACAAACTTGATCAAAAACTTAGCCCGGTTGGATCAAAAAAATCAATATTTTCTTTGCACTGACTGTTTTGAAGGCGAAGCTATCGCCAAAAAAATTCTTCAAGATCTGCCTGAAAATTTCCGAATCAATTACATCACTCCCGGACATAAAATGTTTTGGACCTTTTACGCCCTTCCTAAATTTTTAAAAGCCAAAAAAATTGATTTGGTGCATGTTCAATACATTACGCCCTTGGTCTTACCTACATCAACTAAATTAATCACTACCATCCACGATGTTTCTTTTAAAGTTCACCCTGGTTATCTAAAAAAATCAGATCAAATGCTGCTTAACTTTTTTATTCCCAAATCTTTAAAAAAAGCTAACCACATAATCACGGTTTCTAAGTTTACCAAAAAACAAATAACTAATTTTTTTCCTAAAGTTGCCAGCCAAAAAATCACTACGATTTACAATGGTATCAAAGACAAAATTTTTGGACCCAAAGAACAATTTGATTCGGATAAAATCCAAACCGTTCGCAACAAATACAACCTCAAAACGTCTTATATTCTCAACGTTGGCTCGCTGCAACCTCGAAAAAACATCCCGGCTTTAATCAAAGCTTTTCGACAATATCTAACCCTTTATCCCGACTCTGACACGGTTTTAGCTTTAGCTGGTGAAAAAGGCTATCATTACGATTATCGCATCAATAGATGCTTGCGAGATTTGGTTTTGAGGAAACGAGTTCGTCTTTTGGGTTATGTTAAGGAACAAGATTTACCTATTCTTTACGCTGCCGCCAGTCTGTATGCCTCCCCCAGTATTTATGAAGGCTTTAACCTACCTTTGGTGGAAGTAATGAAAAGTGCGGTCCCGATTATCGCCTCGGATCTTTCTTGTCACGGAGAAATTATTAACCAAGCCGGTATTTTAGTTGACCCTTTCGACACTCAAACATTTGCTCAACAAATTCACAAGGTTTTAACCAATAAAAAAATCAGGCAAAACCTGATTCAAAAAGGGCTTAAAAGGTCTGATAAATTCAATTGGCAAACTTGCGCTAAAAAAACCCTGGCCGTTTACCGACAAGTAGCCTCAACTTAAGTCATTTTTCTTAGAGAAAAAATTCAATATTTCACTCTCTAGCTTGTTCTCAGGAAATAAATTCTTAACCACGATTCTGATTGTAACCGCGGTTTGCACCAATACGGTTTCTGCGAATAAAGCCACTAACCATTCATCAAAAGCTAACACTCCCATACCGGAAAAAATTAAAATCACTCCCATAACCGCCACTTCCGCTGACAACAGATAAAAAAGCTTGGTCGCGTATGATCTTCTTAATTTTCTTAAACCATCGAAATATCCTATCAGACTTGTTTCGATAGTGTCAGATATCTCAGTATCGCTTTTTCGTTCAGTCCTCTGTTTAACATTAAAAGTTGGAATTTTCTTCTCCTCCATATAAGCAATGTTTTTAAAACTAAAAAACCTTCTCGTTTTTTCTTGATCTGGCTTTACAACCCACCCGGATTTTCTTTAAATAGCCGCCTGGAGTCTAAAAGCTAAAAAAATAATTAAAAATCGGGATTTTTATAAAACATATTGGGTATAAAAACACAAGCCAAGCTTTTCTCAAAAAAATCTATAAGATACCCAAGTTACTTTAAATCAAAGCCAAACTTTCTAATCTCACCAAAGCCGCCTTTTGAGAAACCTTAAAAAAACCGGCTAGATCATCCACGTCCTGCTTAAATTCCCATAACTTTTTAGTAAGATCTTCAGGCATAAGAATTTCAGCCGCGAACATATTAGCCTCAACTTCTCTTTTTAAATCATCTGTATCTTTATAGTCAGTCAAGGGTTTCCGATAATCAACAATCCTTTGATTAGCGGCTAGCTCCTGATGATGCAATATCACATGGCCTAATTCATGAGCTATAGTAAATCTTTTTCTGCCTTCAGGGTCATTTTCCGACACGTAAATACTCTTTTCTTTATCCGAGTCTACTACCATTCCCGCTACTTGAGGGTCATCAAAATTAACCTCATACACTCGATAGCCTATTTGTTGAGCCAAAGAGGTAATATCAACTGGCGTGTCAGTCTTGGCCTCAGCCTTAGCAATAAGCTGTTTTGCCCGATCCTTAATTTCCTCAGTCGTGTATTGATTTTTAGTCTGTTTTTTCATCATCTGTTTTTTTAACCCCTTAGGTGTTTTCTATCTTATAATTTGATAGCCTCCTCTATTTATAATGTACCACAGTATTCCATTCTGACAACAATTTAAGCCAATTCATCACTTATGGCAAAGATTGATTTAACAAAGTCCGGCCTGGCCTCTCTCAATCATATTCAAATTTAATATACTTTCTCCAAATTTTATAAACTTTAGCGGTAGATTTTACATCGCCAACATTATAATCAGCAATCTTTTGGAAAAACCCTTTTTGAAATAACCGCGCCACGTCAGCCCCGTCCACTCCTTGATTTTTCGGACTTTCAATTCCAAAAGCTCTGCAAACTACATGCAGCTTGGCTCGGCTATAAACCGCTCCATAAAATGTTAATTGATCCAATAAATCTACATGTTTGGCTTTTGGATCCTGACTACGATAATACCGATTACTCATAATATTTTTAGTGGGCTTAATTTCATGAACCGCTGATCTGATAATCAAGTAAGGCACATCAAAAGATTTACCGTTATAGGTAACAAATTCATCGTATTTTTCCGCGGTTTTCCAAAAATTTTCCAAAATTTGCTTTTCCGTGCCGGATACATATTCAATTCCGTTTTTTTGAGTTTTGCTTAAAGTCTTGCCCGGCGCCTGAAAAAAAACCGCGCCCTTGCCGCTATCCGGATTTAAAACAGCAACTGAAACAATCTTACCCGTAAATGGCGACAAACCTAGGCGTTCTTTTACCCGATCAACGTTTTTTTTATACTCAGTCTCGCTCATGGATTCCCTTTCAATCCAATAAGTTAAAGCCTCTTTCGTGGTTTTGTCCATCTTATTGTAATCCTCGCCCACTGTTTCGATGTCAAAAACTAAACTTGACATTTATTTATTTTTAATGATATTAAAATTTAGATTTCAAATTCTGATTCTAAACTCAAAGTCGGCTTAATAAATTCATAAAAATCTAAACAATTAGAACCCGAGTTTTTCTGTGGCACTTTTCTCGCTCGCTTCTTATCGGTAATTTTAGTCTAGCAAAAAAAAATTAAAAAAAATAGTAAAAAATGATTAAATCACGATTAACAATAAATTTGGGAAAAATCAAATTTTAAAAATGTTTAATTAAACCAAAGTGATCTCTTTTTTTTGCGTATCTTAAAAATTTATTTTATCATGCAATCAAATATAAATATCAATAAAATCAATCCGGGCTGTGGCGCAGCTGGCTAGCGCGTACGCATGGGGTGCGTGAGGTCGTGGGTTCAAATCCCGCCAGCCCGACCGGCCAATTTCAAAAAACAAAAAGAATACCCTATTCATAGACTAACCGGGTTCGCTTTTTAATATTCTCCACAATTTGGTCTATTTCTAAAGTTAATTGTTCGTCGTCAACTTCCTCAAATAAAGTTGGCTCCCGCTTTAAACCCATTTGCTCTCCGATAAAAAAAGCCACGAAATCAGCTAACTGTAACAACCTGGAATATCGATACTCGGATTCATAACCACAATCCATGACATGGCAGCTGCTATTTTTATATTCTCTAAAAGTATAGTGCCTTAAAATCCTAATCATATTGCGCCGAGTTCTGCTCAAAGGCTCTGGATCCTTGCCAAACACCACTAAAACTTGTTTGGGTCTTTGCGCTCTTCTTGCGACTCGCAAATACATTTTCTTAACAATTCCGTTTAGCACTTTCCAATAAGCCAAGTTATCATCGCCTTCAATAAAACGAAACCCTAGAAAAAAATTAAGATTATTCAACGATCCCAACCATTGAGAAATTTCTTTAGCGGCTTTAACTCGAGTTTGAGGATCTAAACCATTAAACTTGCCCTTTCCCGACCACAAAGCTTGAGTTTTAAGTTCGGTGCTTGCCTTAAAACCCAGTTTTTGCCAAAGCTGCTCAAAATCTCCTGTTAACTCAATGTAATCGCCGGCAACTAAAAAAACCGATCCCAATAGATACCAATTACCTTTATATGTTTCGCTTATATATAATAAAAACATGATTACTCTTGCTTGTTGTTAAAACTTTATTATTTTCAGTCCTTATTACAACTTAATTTGGTTCAATCATAATAAAACTTACGCGCTTAAAAAAAATTTGAAAATACCTGGTTTTTTAAGACAAACTCAATATGTCGGAAAAAAACCGTGGTATTTTTGTCTATAAAGTTATCAACTTAAGTAAAGTTCCACATAACTCGCTATATTAAAAAATCCTGATTAAGCAAGGTTTTGCTCTCGGCCCTTTACTAATATAGAAATAATTTTAAAATAGAGCAAAACATTAATCTATTTCCATGAACAAAAAAATATCCATGCTCGCGATTCTGATGCTTTTACCGCCTATTATTGCGATTATTATTTTTTTTAGCTATCGGAAAATCACAGCCGCTTTGCAGTTTCAACAAAACATTTACCGACAAGCTAACAATCAAATGGTGGTTGATCCTCCTGCTCTGACGGAATTAGAGCATTTTAGCTTCGCGGTGCTTGGCGACACTCAACGATTTGAACCGGATGATCATGATGGCGACTTACAACTGGCGGTCAAATCTTTAGAAAAATTAAATCCTGACTTTGTTGTCTCCGTAGGCGATCAAATCTCAAGTTGCGATGATCATGAATGCCCAAAAAAAATCCGACACTGGAAAAAAATTCTCGGCCCCAAACTGTTGCCCAAAACTTTTGTTACTATTGGCAATCATGATTATCACGATTCGGATTCGCTTAAGTACTGGCAAAATGCTTTAATGATGCCTCAAAACGGTCCCCAAGGCTATAAAGAAAGCGTTTATTCTTTTGATTATGGTAATGCTCGCTTTATTGTACTCAACTCCTCACATCCGGTTGACAATCAAATCAGCCAAATTCAACTTGATTGGCTGAAACAAGACTTAAAAATCAATCAAAAAACCCATACTTTTGTTTTTTTTCACGCTCCGGCTTTTCCTACCGGGTCAAAAATCACAGAAAGCCTTGATCGGTACCCAGATCAAAGAGATGAACTCTGGGCTATCTTAGATCATTATTCAGTTACCGCGATTTTTAGCGGTCATGAACATCTCCACAGCCGCTCTCTTATCGATTCTAAAACTTACCCTCAAGCTCAAAATCAAATCCTGCAATTCATCGTTGGCAACACCGACGCCTTTGATCACAAAAAACCAAAAACAGAGAAAATTAAGCAAAATAACATTCAATACGCTTATCGCGACAATAATTTTCTCATCGTTCAGATCCAAGCTAATCAAATCAGAGTCAAAAACTACTCGGTTGAGGGGCGGTTACAAGATCAATATACATATCAATTCCACTCTTAGAAAAATTTTTTAGAAAAACACCGATTTCTCTCTAGAAACTTACCAAATGTTTAAGTTACGGTACTTTTAAAAATAACCAATTTTTGCTATATTAAAAGTCTAATCATTGTATAAACCATGAAAAAAATCAACTTACTTGGATTTTTGCTTGTATTTTTGATCTGCTTACCCTTTAAAAAAGCTGTAGCCGCTGGTTGTCCGGTCTGTACCGTGGCGGTTGGCGCTGGTATCGGACTTTCCCGTTATTTAAATATCGATGATACTATCTCGGGGATTTGGATTGGTGGATTGATGATCTGTTTAGTTTACTGGACCTGTTTATTTCTTGAAAAAAAACACTGGACTTTCCCTTTTTACAAAACAACTGTATTCATTTTAACCTATATTTTAATTCTTTTACCGCTTTATTATGCCAACATGATCGGTGTTGCTCAAAATAAAATTTTTGGTCTTGATAAAATTTTATTTGGGGTTTTTTGCGGCACTATAGTTTTCATCATTAGCTCCAAACTGCACTTTTTCCTTAAAAAATACAACCAAAACCGAGTATATTTTCCTTTCCAAAAAGTTATAATTCCGGTGGCTGGTTTACTTTTAGCCAGCGTTATTCTTTACTTACTATTACCGGTCTTTTCTTCCGGCTAATATAACCATAAACACTGCTTATGTCAAAAAAAAACCAAACTCCTCCAATCAAAAACTTAGATAAGTTCATCGAAAAAATCGATAACCTCAAAAAACAGGACAAAATGGATCTTTCTTCTGACCAGGACCTAACCATAGCTATTATGAATTTAATCAGCATTGAAGAACATTTTTTCTTTACTGGCGCTAAAACTGGCAAAAAAAAATACTACCAATTGCTTAATCAGGTAAGAGAGATACGCAAAGAATTACTTCAAAAAATCATCAAAAAATATGAGGGCGAGGTCTGGTGTATCTCCAAACACCTGCTTGCCGCGTCCATGCGTTTAATGGAGGTTGGCACTAAACAGCAAGGTTTAAGACGACCAAAAACGGCCCGTCAGATGTTTCGTCGCGCTTATGACCTATATTCACTTTTTTGGGGTCTTAACCTAGACCTAATCCCTAAAAACCATATCAAAAAAATAGCCGGTCACCAACTCAACAAACACGATCAATCAACCACCGTCCCTTCAAAAACCGCTACCTCCAAGCAAACTAATCGCTCTTTTACTCAAAAACTCGGCGATCTTGTCAAAAAAGCAATCGATTGTTGTATTGAATAAAATCATATCTTCCTGCTATTGCCTTCTTGATCAGCTTTTAGCAACAAAAAATCAATTATTTCATCAAGACTGATTTTTTTTCTTTTATTTTCTAAAGTCGCTTGATCTTTTATAATTCTTTCATAACAACTTATAATTGCATTTTTTAAAGAAAAAGAAGTTGAGTAATCATTATCTCCTTCTAAGTTTTTTATTTTTTCTTCTTGATTCATTATTTTTTCTATTTTCCATAGGCCCATTTTAGTTTTTTCTGAATTAGTTCTTTCAAACCTTCTTGAAATGAGCCTAGGTTTATATCATTATTATTAGTCTCATACTTTTTATATAATTCTCGTTTTTGACTGTCTTCCATATAATCATTAATTATCCTTAAATAATCATCAACGTATTTCAATTTCTTATACAGTTCCGCAAGGGATATTTCTTTTATAGATAAATCTGCATTCCCCACAAAATCTAATCTTTTTTGCTCTATAAAAAAATTCAAATTTCTTAATTCTTGTTCTAAAACCTTTATTCCATGGGCTTTAATAAAATTTCTAGCTCCTTGAAGTTTGGTCGATTCCGTCTCGCTTGAAGGTTCTAAGCTATCGTTTGTTAATGCTATTTGATGTGCTAGCATACAAACATAAGGATCAAAGAAATTCTTGTTTTTGTCCTTTTCACTTTCAGGCAATAGAGAATTAATCCTATTAACAATTTCTTTAATCTTTTGTTTCAATTTACTGTATTGTTTTTGATTTTGAGATTTAAGATGATCATACAAATATCTTTCCTCCGCTTCTTCTAATGCTTCATTAAGATCATTTTTTAATTTTGTCAAATAACCCCTTACCTTAACAAAAACATCCTCAGGTTCGCCAAATGGTTTTCTAATTTGAATATTGTTAAAGTATTTATTCAATTCCATAGCAAATTTAGTAAAAGCATTACTTGCAAACTCACTCAAGGCTTTTAGTTTATCCGGTGTTTCGGGTGCTGTTTCAAGGTCGTTCTGGGGTGGTTTTTCAGCATCCTTTTGTTGATTTTTTTTACGAAACCAAAGCGTTTTTTTTAGTAATCGAATTTGAATAAAATCACAAAATTATTTTATCCGAACAAATCATTATCGCTTTGCCTGGGCTGATAAAACACCTCGTTTATTAAACAAATCGCCCAGAAACTCACTCAAAGCCGTGGCAAAAGGCACTGCCAAAACCACTCCTATCGGACCCCCTAGTTTTGCTCCAACCACTAAAGCAATTATTATAACTACTGGACTTAAGCCCACTGCCTGCTTCATTACTAATGGCACTAAAATATGATTTTCCAACTGCTGAATTACAATAAAAGCAATTATCACTAAAGCTGCTTTTACCGGACTGTCGGTTAATGCGACCAAGGCCGCGATCAAGGTGGAAAAAACCGGCCCAATCGTGGGGATAAACTCCAAAACTCCGGCAATTAAAGCAATTACCAAAGCAAATGGTACCTTTAAGAAAAATAACACAATATATACCGATACGCCAATCACGATGTTTAAAAACAACTGTCCTTGCAGCCACTTTCCCATTTTGTTTTGAATTCTAACCGCCAAATTCACCACATATTGCTCATGCTCTTTTGGAGTCAATAACCGAATAAACTTTTTCAAAGCGCTGCGCTGAATTGTCATGTAAAAAGAAAGCGAAAAAACAACCGCGATATACACCATACCGGTCACAAAAGAACCGGCTTGAGAAAACAACCCGCCCTCCCGAGAAAAATCACTTAATAAATTTTCTGGAATGGTAACCTGAGCGCTTTCGCCTAACTTGTGAAACCTTTTAATAAAAGAATTTTCAGCTAAATGTTCCCAGTATTCGGGTAGTATCTCAATAAAACGCCGAAATTGATTAATAATTGGCGGAATTATTAAAGAAAAAATATAAGCCAAACCCAACACCACCAACAAATATATTAGTGTCGTGCCAAGAGCCCTGGGAATCCTCCGCCGCTCTAACCAATTAACTAATGGATTAATTGCTGAAACAATCACAAAAGCGGCAAAAATTAAAAGCAAAATATCGAAAATTACATAAACAAATATAAAAACCGCTATCAAAAGCAGCAATCTCAAAATTGTGCTGGTAGAAATATTAATGGTTGTGATCCGCATTTTTTATTTCAAAACCGTTTTTAAATATTTGTTCCAACCGCTGACCGTTTTGATGCTTTCCCGGACCGATTACCGCCACATTCAAGTTCTTATCGATAAACAATTCTTGGGCTAATTCCTGCACCTGCTTGCTGGTTACCGCATCTATACTCTTAAATTTTTCTTCAAGTGTTTCTATTTTACCGGTTAAAATCATTTGATTAGCGTAATACATGGCTTGCGCGTTCGATGATTCCATGGCCAATAAGCTTTGCCCCTTCAAAAAATTTTTAACTTTATCCAATTCTTGACTGCCAATACTTATGCGCTTTAATTTATTGTACTCTGCTATAATTAATTCAATGGCTTGAGTTAATTTTTTATTATCCACCCCGGCTTGAGCCGCGATGTAGCCTGAGTCTGTATACAATTCCACTTCGCTGGTAATATAATACGCCAATCCTCTTTTGTCGCGAATTTCACTAAACAATCTCGAGCTCATTCCTCCTCCCAATACAGCATTTAATACGTTTAAAACATGCTTTCTTGAATCGAAAATATCAAAAGCGCGGAAACCTGTCACACAATGACTTTGATCGGTTTCTTTAAATTTTAATTTTTTGCGCGCTTTATATTGCCGATCTTTGACCGGTTTCTTTTTTACTTTTTCTTGACCGGCCTCAAGCTTTGCAAAATATCGTAAAAACTTTTGCTCCACCTTTTTTTGATCAAACTTCCCGGCAATACAAATTACGCAGTTATTTTGCTTATAATACTTCTTTTTAAAATTAATCAACTTTGTCCGAGTCATCTTTTTTACCGTTGCTTTTGTGCCAATTATGTCCCACCCCGCAGGCTGATCTCCGTAAACCAAACTCTCATAAACGTCGCTAATATGCTGCATCGGAGTGTCCTCGTACATATTAATCTCTTCAATGATTACTCTTTTTTCTTTCTCTATTAAACTTTTTTCAAACAAAGGACTAATTAATAAATCACTCAACCAATCCAAACCTAAATCCAAGTATTGACTGCCTACTTTTACGTAATAACCTGTGTACTCTTTGCCCGTAAAAGCATTATACTGTCCGCCCACTCGATCAAGATCTTGAGAAATCTCCCTTGCGCTGGGTCTTTTTTTGGTACCATTAAATAGCGAATGTTCAATAAAATGAGAAATCCCGCGAATAGATTCGGTTTCATATTTGGATCCGACTCCAAATAAAGCCATGACCGTCACACTTTTTATGCCCACAATCGGTACTGTAACCAAATCAAAGCCTTTATTAATTTTTTTTAAGTTATACATTCTTTTTTGTTCTGCTAACCCTAATAAAGCCACCGGCTGGAATAATTTCTAAGCCCTTTTGCTTAAACTCATCTAAAATCAAATTCATTCCAATTGAATCCGAAGCAATATGAGAAGCGATAACCATATTAATATGAGCTTTTTCCGCTTTTTCTCGATTTTTTTCGGATTGGTGCATGGAAACAACCGTTCCAATCCCCGCATTGGCCAACTTCTCGTAAATTTCCGCCGATCCTTCGGTGCCACCGGTCATTTCTGTAATTGCAATTTTACCAACTCGATTTTCCAATGTTCCCGCGTACAAAGTTGGCGCCGACCCTCTTCTAGCCGCTTCTTGATATTCTGGAATTTGATTTAAAAAATCCATTAATTCGCTTACATAATTAAAATCTTTTTTCTTAATTAACTGCTGTAAATAAAATGACACGGAATTATCAGCCGGGGTATGAATATTCAAAAAACTAATTCCCAAATTTCTGGCTGCATCCACGGTTACATAAGAATTACTTGCGTGTACTCCACGCGCCACCTCGGAGATTCTTTTTTTTAGCAATCCTTGAGCAATATTAATCGGTACTCCATACATAGCCAAGATATCCGCTTGCATCTGCATCACATCATCCAATCCTTGCAAGGCGCAACCTATTGGATGATGATTTATCACCAAATCCGCTCCCAGCTCCTTAGCTATCAGCAAATCTCCAACAGTAATATCAATCCCGACTAAAACTTTTTTTACTGATTTACCGCTATCAAAATGAATTCTGGTGTCCGAATATGGGTTTGTTAATCTTTCTTTATCAAACAAGGCTTTGTTTTTCTTGTCCAATTTATCGTATTTCTTTTTTGTCTGTTTTAAATGCTCGTTAATCAGTTTTCGACTCCGAAAATCATTCTTGATACCTATTTTTATCGAGGTTTTATAAATATCTTTCAGTTTCATAAGCTCTTTTAATTATAAAAATAAAAAAATCGAGTAATTCTTGGAGAAAACCATTGTACGAATAAGCTCTAAATTGATTTTTTAGAATCCGCCCGATTCGATTTAGTAAGATTAATACCCAATAAAACAACCTGGTAGCTTAATCAAATCACCCGATATTATACAATTTGGATCTTAGCAAGCTCAAACTATAATTGCAATTCCTTGGTCATACAAAAAAATGACAAAACCGATTGCCATTCCAAGATAAAAATGATATTTTTATTAATAAAATCAAGTTTAAAATGCGCCCGTAGCTCAATGGATAGAGCGCTTGGCTTCGGACCAAGTTGTTGTGGGTTCGACTCCTGCCGGGCGCGCAAAATACAACCCTTGCTTTTAGCCCAACCGATACCTAATCCTACCCACATAATCACCGCCCATGCGTTGATTCACGGTTTTGATAATCTCTACTTTTTTACTTCTGATTGTGTTGCCAAGCATA
The DNA here is from genome assembly GCA_014729795.1 of Candidatus Moraniibacteriota bacterium. GTDB lineage: Bacteria > Patescibacteriota > Minisyncoccia > CAIUEV01 > JAHKAQ01 > WJJI01. Next base: position 4,261 of record WJJI01000046.1, on the reverse strand, counting down.
AAATCATTAATCGCCACCTCTAAAGTACCGCTGGCTCGAATAAATTTTTTAACTCTTGCCTTGGCCCTGACGGAAAACTGACGACTTAAACCATCTAACGCCTCTTGAGCTAAACCGCAAACTCGAAAAGCTTCCACCTGCTCCATAATACCGCGGCGATTCACTGCTTTGCGTATTTCTTTTTTTATTGTAAACATTTTCTTTTTTATTTCTTGACTTAACCACCCTATAGTATAACAAAACCAAACCGGCTCTCCAAACCAAAATCTTCCTGATTTTATCAAGTTCCTAAATATCAATTTATCCAAACTTTTACCGTAAAAATTTCTTGAACAACAGTTTGAGTTTCGTCAAGAGCAAAAAAAAACAGCGATTATACACTATTTTGCTTTTTATAACTAAAACCGATCTAAAAAATCCAAATTTTTCAGCCAAACAAACAAGATTAAAAAAATTTATATTTTATCCGGAGCAAGGAATTGTTTTTAAAAGCTAAAAAACAAAACCAATAAATATTTGTTATTGGATTATTTTTACCCGATTTTCGTTCCAATATATTTTTGCCCCTTTATTGCTTTCTCCAAATTTTCTAGGTTACGACCATTCAAGCTTATGGCTCGCATTTTTTTTTCTTTACCAAAACGAATCGCTGAGGGATCCAATGGAATATGCATTCTAGGTAGCCAATCATCTCCGACCATAGCGTGTAACTCTTGCCAGCTAATTTTTACCAGCTCCCGAGCGTCGTCAAATTCATTTGGATCTTTATCAAAAATATAATCAGTATTGGTAGCAATAATAATCTGCTCCGCTTTCAAATTGTCGGCCAAAAGCATAGAACAATAATCGGTACTCCAACCGGGCTTCCAGCCGGCTCCAATAATTAAATTTTCTTGCCAATTGATTTTCGCTGTCGGATCGGTAACAACTTTACCATGACAGTCTTTGCCGAAAATACTAATTAAAAAACGCGCATTTAATCGCGTTGTATAAATTCCGATCCAATCCAAATTTTGATTATCAATCCTGGTTACCTCCTTGGCTAAAGTATTATATTTTTTATTTATACCGCCGCCTCCGGTTACTAAAATAAAACGATGGCTGTTCTTATTGTTTTCAATAAATTTTTTAAATCTTTTAATATAATCAACATCAGGTAAATCCGGCACCATCACCGATCCGCCAAATTTTATCAAAACTGTTTTTTTATTTTGCATTTATTTAACTTAAGCATTAATTAAAATTAAGCTTACTTAAAAATAAATTATTATCAAAACACGGTTATGATTATTAAAAAAATAACCAAAACTATTTATTCTCCACGGTTTTAATTTCATAATCAATATTGCCTCCCGGCACCTCAACCGTAATTTTATCGCCGGCCATCCTATGCATTAAAGCTGAGCCCAAAGGAGATTCATTGGAAATTTTATTAGCCGTGGGGTCAGCCTCATCGCTGCCAACAATATGATAAATACGCTCAATGTTTTTATCATTTAAGACTTTTACCGTGCTGCCAATTCCAATTTTTTTACTTTTCGTGTCTCTCTTAACCACTACGCTATTTTTATAAATTGATTCCAGTTCCGCTATTCTTTTTTCATTCTCCACCTCTCGAGCTTTTGCTTCCGCGTATTCCGCATTTTCGCTCAAATCCCCCTGCTCTTTGGCTTCTTTTATGGCCATGGCTATGCCACGTCGAATCGGCCCCTTTCTTTCTTCAAGTTCTTTTTTAATCTTCTCAAGGCCCTCTTTTGTTAAATATTTGTTCACTTTTTCGTCATTCATTTTTATTTTTTAAATTATTGTAGTATAAAACTAAAATTTTCTGCGCTGATATTTTTCAACTTAATTTAATACCATAAGATACACAAATTATTTAAAATGTCAAAAGCAGTATTTACAAAAGTTATTAAACTTGAAATAATTTTATATAATCAGTCTAAATTACTTATGACTTACGCGCTTAGAAAAATTTTGTAGAAAATACCAAGATTTTTGTAAAACGTATCAAGCATGCGTCATTAAAAACCGCAACATTTTCTCTAAAAACTTACCTGGCGCGTAAACCATATTACAAGTAAACATCCGTCGCTTAATTAAACAATCGTTTAGCTATAAATTCCGCAACAATCTAATCAATTAAAAACCAATCAAAATGCAAGTTAAATTCTATAATCACGGATTGGACTTAAAACAAGAAACCAGGGAATACATTCTACCCAAAGTCCAAAAAATGCAAAAGTACATTTCCAACAATAATACTCAAGCCCAGGTCGAGATTCAAGAAAATAAAAAAGGTATTTACACCGTGGAAGTCCAAATTCAATTTCCGGGCAATCGCTATCTGGCGCGGGAAACCGGTAAAGAAATTGAAGAAGCTGCTGATTTAGCTCTTGATGATCTTAAAGCTCAAATTATTAAAGACAAAAACAAAAGACGTACTTTGCAAAAACGCGGCGCCATCAGTATTAAGAAAAAACTATCCATTGATGAAAACGCGCGCTTTTAATCACTACCGGTCTAAAAAACTACCTACCAATTCCCTTATAAACAATTTTTTGTTTTGCAAATTCTTCTTTATCTAAACAATTTTTACCGTCAATAACCGCTTTAATCTGATATTTTTTTAAAACAATTGGTTTTAGTTTGTTTTTAAATTGTTTATGATCCGTGGCTATTAACAAAATTTCAGCTTTTTCCAAAATTGAGTTCAAATCTTTTTCCGAAGATAACTCTTTAACATACGGATCATAAGTTGAAACCTTGGCTCCCATGTCTTTCAGCAATTTGATAATTTCAAAGCTTGGACTTTCTCTGGTATCATCAATGTCTGCTTTATATGCAACACCCAAAACCGCAATTTTCGCGTTCTTTACTGCCATACCTAGCTTATTTAACTCATCCTGTACCATTTCCACCGTATATTTTGGCATTTCATTATTAATTTTTCGAGCTAACTTTAAAAAATCATGACTAAATCCGGCTATTTCCGCTTTTCTAATCAAATAATAAGGATCAACAGGAATACAATGCCCGCCCACTCCACAGCTTGGCCAATGAGGCATAAAAGAAAATTTACTTGCCGCTCCCTTAATCACATCAACAACATCAATACCCAACTGGTCAAATGATTTAGCGATTTCGTTTATAAAGGCAATATTAATATCACGAAACGCGTTTTCAATGGTCTTTGTGGCTTCTGCTTCTCGAATCGATTTCATTGGATTAATTTTGGCTTCGATTATATCCGAATAAAAATCAACAGCTAAGGTCAAACCTTCTTTGCTCATTGCTCCGATGTTTCTGGGCAAATTTGCCACGTTCCATTTAAGATCGCCCGGATTTATCCGTTCCGGAGCGTGCGCTAAATAAAAATTTTTACCAACTTTATTGTTTTTATCTTCTAAAATTGGCAAAATAACCTCCTCGCAAACCCCCGGATTAATAGTAGACTCGATTATTATTAACTGTTTATCTTTCAAGTTTTTCTTTATGGTTTCGGTAGCCTTAATCAAAGGCTTAAAGTCAGGTTGATAATTTTCATCAACCGGGGTAGGTACGCAAACAATTACAATTTCGGCGTGTTGAATTACTTTTTCTTGAGTTGTTGCTCGCAATTTTCGATTTTTAACCACTTTGGCTAATAATTTTTTTACTAAGCTGTCTTGAAATGGTATTCGCGCCTTATTAATTTTTGCCGTTAATTGCTTATTTATGTCTAAACCATCTACTTGATAATCCTTATTCGCGGCCAAACAAGCCAAAGGTAAGCCCACATAGCCAACCCCGATAACCGTAATTCTTTTTTTACTTTTGTTGTTTTTCATTAACAATTCCTTATGTTTAAAAATTTTTCTAGATGCTTAAATCCAATATTTAACTGCTTTGATTCATTCAGTGTATATTTTCTATTCAAAAATTGCAATTTTAAAACATAAAGCGCTTTTATTATATTTAATCGCTAGCTTACTTTTCCACTAACCACCATTTAATTTCTATTGGCTTGGTTAAGGGTTGATTAATTTTTATGGTAAAGCCTGTGTATTTTTGAGCGTCTTGATCATAGTTCTTCTCTACCCATAAAAAAATATTCTTGGGTTGTTGACTAAAAGCGGCGATCACCGCCGTATTCTCGTTCACCGCTTGGGTGTTGATTTGGATTTGGGTTTGATTGGGCTGGATGGTGGCTTGTCCAATGATGGGGTTGTCCGGGTCTTGGTTTTGGATGTTTAGTTTGGTGGTTGACAATTCTTGGGTG